>NZ_CALLZT010000107.1:0-2428 GCF_937858515.1 uncultured Gordonia sp.
CGTCGACGTTGATTCCGACCATCGCCTCACCCAGTCCGCGTGACACCTTGGCCAGTACGTCGGGGTCGTCGTGGAAGGTCGTCGCCTGCACGATCGCCGCAGCACGCTGAGCCGGATTGCCGGACTTGAAGATACCCGATCCGACGAACACACCTTCGGCACCGAGCTGCATCATCATCGCCGCGTCGGCGGGCGTGGCGATCCCGCCCGCCGTGAACAGGGTGACCGGCAGCTTGCCGAGTTCGGCGACCTCGGCGACGAGGTCGTACGGCGCCTGCAATTCCTTGGCCGCCACGTACAGCTCGTCCTTGGGCAACGATGTGAGCCTGCGGATCTCGTCGCGGATCTTGCGCATGTGGGTGGTGGCGTTGGAGACGTCACCCGTACCGGCCTCGCCCTTAGAGCGGATCATCGCCGCACCTTCGGTGATGCGGCGCAGGGCCTCGCCGAGGTTGGTGGCACCGCACACGAACGGCACCGTGAACTGCCACTTATCGATGTGGTTGGCGTAGTCGGCGGGGGTGAGCACCTCGGACTCGTCGATGTAGTCGACACCGAGGCTCTGCAGGATCTGTGCCTCCACGAAGTGGCCGATTCGGGCCTTGGCCATCACCGGGATGCTGACGGCGGAGATGATGCCGTCGATCATGTCGGGATCGCTCATCCGCGATACACCGCCCTGGGCGCGGATATCGGCCGGCACACGCTCAAGCGCCATCACCGCGACCGCACCGGCGTCCTCGGCGATCTTTGCCTGCTCGGCGGTGACCACGTCCATGATGACGCCGCCCTTGAGCATTTCGGCCATTCCGCGTTTAACCCGGGCCGTGCCCTGGAACTGACTCACTGACTCTCCTGCTTCGATGTCGTCCACTCGCCCACGGTCGGCGGTCGGGCCCGGTACGGGCAGCGACCGACGGCCGCACGTGCGTGTTGCCCGTTAAGTCTAGGCGAGGGATCGCAATGAGCCACTCCCGACCTACTCTCATTAAACGAACCCTACCCGGATGGACAGGCACGCCCTGGTGCTCAGCGTTCGATGATCTCGAAGAACTGCGGCAACGGAGCGGTTCCACCCAGGTGCAGCCGTCGCACCAGACGCCGTTCGCCGAGGCTGCGAGTGTCGCGGACGGCGTCGTTGTAGAACCGCCGGGCGATCATGACCCGGGTCTCGGCATCTGCCAGCTCGGCGACCAGCGCCGCGGGCCGCCGGGAGGCATCCGTGCGGGCCAGCGCCGCCGACAGCTCGTTCTCAGCGGCCTCGCGTCCGGCTGCGTCGGCACGCTCGGCGTGGTCGGCGGCCGTGACGAGTTGCCTGGCGAGGTCTTGCGAGTGTGGTGGTGCGCGCGGATCATCGGCGATCCCGGCCGCCACCAGCCGGGCCACCACCGCTCGCCGGGACAGCGCCGCCTCCAGCGCACCGCGAGCAAGATCGACGCGCACGTTGAGCCGGTCGAGCCTGACCGCGACCTTGTACGCCCACCACCCGGCGAGCAGCATGACCATCGTCACGATGGTCAACGTGGCCACGAGCGGCCCGGGAATGGTCAGGCCCGAGATGTGCATGAGTGCGGACCCTCCGGTCAGGGGTTGATCAGTCGGAAATGATGACGGGGCCCGCGCCGACGGTGACCGTCTCATACACCCGCAGGATCTGGTCGGCGACCCGCGACCAGTCGTATCGGGCCGCCCTGGCCTGGGCGCGGGCGACGAGTTCGGCGCGGGCGGTGTCGTCGCCGAGCAGCTCGATGACGGCGGTTGCCAGGCCCTCTGCCGATCCGGTGGGTACCAGGCGACCGGCCCGCCCGTCGTCGAGTACGCGCCGGAACGCGTTGAGGTCGCTGGCCACGACGGCGGCACCCGCGGCCATCGCCTCGACCAGGACGATACCGAAGCTCTCCCCACCGAGGTTGGGTGCGCAGTAGACGTCCACCGAACGTAGTGCGCGTGCCTTGGTGGCGTCATCGACCTGGCCGAGGAACACCAGATGTTCGGCGAGGGCACCGGCCCGGCGGCGCAGCGCGCGCTCATTGCCGCCACCCACCACCAGCACCCGTACCTTCGGAAACCGTTCCACGATCGCCGGCAGCGCCCGCATAAGGATGTCGACGCCCTTACGGGGTTCGTCGTAGCGGCCCAGGAACAGGATCGAACCACCCTCCGAGGGGTAGCCGTCGAGTGGCTGAGCGTCGGCGAAACTCGACACACTGATGCCGTTGGGGATTTCGACGGCGTCGGAGCCGAGCGATTCCATCTGCCAGCGCCGCGCCAGCTCTGACACGGCGATCTTGCCGGCGATCCGCTCGTGGTAGGGCCGCAGAATGCCCTGGAAGACGGTCAGCCACAAGGATCGGGTGGTGGCGGTGTGGAAGGTGGTCACGATCGGGCCCGAGGCCACCATCAGCGCCAGCATCGACGTCGACGGCGA
>NZ_CALLZT010000108.1:0-19456 GCF_937858515.1 uncultured Gordonia sp.
TTCCTGCTCGGGATCGGGACCGAGAAGAAGGGACGATTCGGACTGTGAGCGCCGAGTTTCAGGCACCACGAGGTATCCCGGACTACTTTCCGCCCGCCTCGGCGGATTTCCGTCGCGTCCGCGACACGCTGGCCGACGCCGCCCGCCGTGCCGGGTACGGGCACATCGAACTGCCGATCTTCGAGGACACCGGACTGTTCGCGCGTGGCGTCGGTGAATCCACCGACGTGGTGAGCAAGGAGATGTACACCTTCGCCGACCGGGGCGAACGTTCGGTGACGCTGCGGCCCGAAGGCACGGCCGGGGTGATGCGTGCGGTCATCCAGCATGGCCTCGACCGCGGCCAGCTCCCGGTGAAACTCTGTTACGCCGGTCCGTTCTTCCGCTACGAGAAGCCGCAGGAGGGCCGCTACCGGCAGCTGCAGCAGGTGGGTGTGGAGGCCATCGGTGTCGACGATCCGGCGCTCGACGCCGAGGTCATCGCCATCGCCGACGAAGGCTACCGGCGCCTGGGCCTGTCCGGCTTCCGGCTGGAGATCACCTCGCTCGGCGACGACGAATCGCGACCCCGCTACCGGGAGGCGTTGCAGCAGTTCCTGTTCGGGCTCGACCTCGATGAATCGACCCGCAAACGCGCCGAGATCAATCCGCTGCGGGTACTCGACGACAAGCGTCCCGAGATCAAGGCGGCCACCGCCGACGCGCCACTGCTCATCGACTACCTCAGCGACGCGGCACGCGAACACTTCGATACTGTCCTCGGGCATCTGAACCGTCTCGGCGTGCCGTACGAGATCAATCCGCGCCTGGTCCGGGGCCTGGACTACTACACCAAGACCACGTTCGAGTTCGTCCATGACGGTCTCGGCGCCCAGTCCGGCATCGGCGGCGGTGGCCGCTATGACGGCCTGATGCGGCAGATCGGTGGCAAGCAGGACCTGTCGGGTATCGGTTTCGGTATCGGCGTGGACCGCACCATGCTCGCGATGCGGGCCGAGGGCGTCGCCGATGCCGAGGCCGCCCGCTGTCAGGTGTTCGGAGTCCCGATGGGTGGGGCGGCCAAAGCCGAGCTGGTCGCGCTGGCCGGCCGTCTGCGTGCGGCCGGCGTCAGCGTCGACCTGGCTTACGGCGATCGTGGCCTCAAAGGCGCGATGAAGGCCGCCGACCGCTCAGGTGCGCGGCTCGCGCTGGTGCTCGGTGATCGTGAGATCGCCGACGGTGCCATCGAGGTCAAGGACCTGTCGAACGGCGAGCAGCGCAAGGTGTTGCTGGATGCTGTGCTCGACGAAGTGATCAGCACCCTGGGCTGAAGTTTCGCGGCGGCGGCCGCAGGTCGCGGCGTCCCCCGGAATGGGCACACGCCGACTGAACACAGTGTCGTCGCAGCCTTGCGGCGTACAGTCTGGTGGGTCCACCCGTGCTGGGTGCACCCAACCGAATCCACAAGCAAAGGGGCTGATGGTGACGACGAACAATGCACCGATCGCGGTGGCGGTCGACGGGTCCGACGAGGCGCTGGCAGCGGTGCGCTGGGCGGCGGCCGAGGCGGTCCGTGCGCATGCTGCGCTGACGATCGTGTCGGTGGTGGCACCGTTCACGGCGCCGATCGGCCAGAACGTCGAGGGCTGGGTCGAGGCCGAACAGTACGTCGAGGCGCGGCGCGATCTGGCGCAGGGAGCGGTCGACGTCGCTCTCGACCTGGCTGTGGAACTGGCACCGGGCGTGTCGATCGACGGTGAGGTGATCGACGGCAAACCCACCCTCGTGCTGCGGGAACTATCCAGCCGCGTCCGCATGATCGTGGTCGGTCGCCGCGGGCTGGGCGGTGTCGCCGGCCTGCTCCTGGGATCGGTCAGCAGCGACATCGCCGCACACGGCAATTGCCCGGTGGCCGTCGTCGGACCGCAGGCTCCCGAGTCCGGCCCTGTCGTTGTCGGTGTCGACGGTTCGCCGATATCGACCGAGGCCGTCACGCACGCCTTCCAGGCGGCCGACACCAGAGGAACAACGCTGGTTGCCGTGCACAGCTATGGCGGATTCGCCGGTGGTGCCTTCTACGGGCAGGGTGAGGAAGCCCTGCGTCGGCTCAACGACGAGGCCGCCGCATCACTGGGCTCGCAGCTCGCCGGCCACAGCGAGGACTATCCCGACGTCGAGGTCGAGTCGGCGATCGTCGCCGGTGACGCGGCACCGGCCATCGTCGGTGCGGCCGGCGATGCCCAACTGATCGTCGTCGGCAGCCGAGGCCGAGGGGGCTTCCGGGGCCTGCTGCTGGGTTCGACCGGACAGGCCGTACTGCAGGTGGCGCCGTGCCCGGTGCTGGTCGTGCACTAGAGCACGCCCGGCCCCTGCCATCTCGGCAGCACCTCCGCCAGCGTGGCCTCGAATGTTTCCATCGAGGCCACGTGTGGCCGGCTGGTCCGGGGCCAGGGAATGACGACATCGGTGAAACCGAGTCCTGCGGCTCGCCCGATCAGATCGTCGAGCGCCCCCGCACTCGTGAGGGGGTCGTGCGGCGCCCAGGTCAGGCTGAGATAGCGGGGAAACCGGTCGCCTCCGGGCCGGCCGGTGAGGGTGTCGTCGAGGATGCGCACACTGCGTGCAACTCCGGCGAACCAGTCCTCGATGTTGCCCGCCTGGGTTCCGGTGGTGATCCAGCCATCGCCGTGACGGGCGGCGAACCGCACAGAGCGCGGCCCGTTTCCGGCCAGTAGCAACGGAATCCGCTCCCGGACCGATCCGCCGGCCAGCCGCATGTCGATGGCACTGTAGTACTCGCCGGCGAACGTCACGTGGTCATCGGTGAGCGCGAGATCGAGCAGCCGCACGAACTCCTGGAACCGGTCGACCCGCTCGCGGGCGGTCACCGGCGGCTGACCGAGGATCAGGTCGTCGGGAGTACCGCCCGCGCCGAGGCCTATCAGCAGCCGATCACCCGCGATGTCCAGGAGGGTCTGCAACTCCCGCGCCAACGGCACCGGATGGCGGAAGTTGGGAGATATCACGAAGGCGCCCAACGGGATTCGGTTGGTCACCAGTGACGCAGCGGTCAGTGTCGGGATACACGAGAACCAGCGGTTGTCCGGCAGCGAACCCCACACCAGGTGATCGAACGTCCATGCGTGATCGAAACCCATCTCCTCGGCACGCCGCCACTCGTGCTGCGCCTGCTGCCACGGATGGTCGGGGATGATGTACACACCGATGCGCATGGTTCGAGGGTATCGGGCCCGGTCGCGCGGTTGAGGACAGAGACTGACCTGTTTGGCATGAATACTTGAGCTTGCCACTAAGAACAATCACGACATAGGGGAGTGTGCGATGGGCCTGGAGATTCAGGTGACCTTTGATTGCGCCGATCCGGCTGCGCTCGCCGGATTCTGGGCGCAGGTCCTGCACTACGAGGTGCAGGGACCGCCGCCCGGATTCGCCACCTGGGATGCGGCTCTCGACGCGTTCGGTGTGCCGCCCGAGCACCGCAACAGCCGATCAGCGGTCGTCGACCCCGCGGGGGCCGGTCCGCGGATCTTCTTCCAGCGGGTTCCGGAGGGCAAGAGCGCCAAGAATCGCGTGCATCTGGATGTGCGGGCGGCACCGGGCCTGACCGGCGGCGACAGGATGGCCGCGCTCGAGGCGGAGGCCCTGCGGTTGATCGAGCTCGGCGCCCGCAGGCTCGAACGGTTCGAGCCGGCTCCGCCGATGGAGACCGGTTTCATCGTGATGGCCGATCCGGAGGGCAACGAGTTCTGCCTGGATTGAGCGTGTTCTCGCCGCTATCTGTGAACCCGGGCGGGTGGGCACACCCAACGGCTGATGAACTCGCGCAGTTCGTCGTCGGAACGCGGTGGTGATGTCGGGTATTGCAGCAGGCTCAGGAATACCCGCATCACCAGCTCGGCCAGACCGGCCATGGCCTCGTCGTCATAGCCGTTCTCGGCCCACTCCACCGGCAGCCGGCCCAGCATCTGCGCGCCGAGGGAGATGCCGCTTTCCGACGTCGCCTCACGGGTGAACAGTTCGGTCTGCCCGGCCCGTAGCAACAGGCCCATCGACGGTTCGTCCGGTAACCGGTTGAGGCAGTACAGGATTGTCTCGACGATGGCGCCGTCGACGGTGGTGACGTGCGCCAGGTCCCGGCGCATCCCGTCGAGGAAGTCCGCGGCACCGGCCTGGGCCACGGCCGCGAGCATGTCGTTGACCGACGAGAAGTAGCGGTAGACGGTCTGCCGGGTGACGCCGAGTTCGTTCGCCACATCGGCGAGGGTGGTCTTGTTGACCCCGTGCTTCTCGACCGACGCGATCGCGGCGTTGAGAATGCGGGTGCGGGCCTCCTCGGAATCGGACGGTAGGTTGCCCTGCCAACCGCGAGTTCTCATTCGCCCATACTTTCACACCTGTTCGACTGGCTGCCGGGCACCTGAGTCGCCGGCGGTCGCGGTCTGCTCCGGCGTGGCCCGATCGCGGCCGAGAGCCAGTGCGGCCAACAGACTTCCGGACGCGACCACCAGACAGGCGACGACGTAGGGGAGACTGCCGATCGGCGTGCCGTCGTCGGTGACCCCGTCGGTGGCGCCGAAATAGGCCGGTAGCGCGCTGATCCACAGCGCGGTGTGCACGCCCAGGAACAGGAACGGGAACACGAGCAGGAACGGCCGCGCCGTGCGCGCGGGTGCCTGTGCTGCCGGTGCCGATCGCATCTTCCGCCATTGAGTACCGAGCAGGTACAGACCGACCAGCCACAACGCGACGATCTCGATGCCCAGCACGATCGCCTGCCCGGTGAGGTTGGCACCCTCACCGCGACCGAACACCGACGCCGGGATTCCCATCAGCGGCATGCTGATCACGGCCACCACACCGGACACCACGATGCGCCATGCCAGCGACAGACCGCGCGGCGCGTTGCCGGCCAGCGTCGGGTTGGCGATGAGCCGGGCGCTGACGTAGGTGAGCACACCGAACGAGACGGACGCGAACAACCACACACTGTTCAGTGGGACCGAGGCGAGAAGCGGAACCGCGGCCGGGTTACCGAGATCGGCGGCGGTGTTGCCATAGAACGGATCATCCACATTCCAGGCCCACCACTTCAGTTGCGGCCCAAGTTGATCGAAGATCTCATAGAACACTTGGTACACGAATGCAACGGTCACCGCGCCCTTGAGTGCACCCTGCTTGGTGCCGTCGAAGAAGCCGAACGCCCGCACGATCTCATAGGCCACCTGGCTGAGCGCCGGGTAGAAGCACACGATGTACAGCGGCAGCCGGTCGTACATGAAATCGACCGTGAACACGTTGTGCGCGAACATGAATCCCATCGCGTCCTGCATCCCGAACCACTCGGGGAAGTACAGGGGCGGTTCGATCACGAACAGATATACCAGCGAACCGAGCCACAGCGCGAGGTTGGTGGGGTCATTGTCGCGGCGCAACCTGCGGATCGCGTGCACCAGCGCAAGGACTGCGCCGACGATGATCGTCACCTCGAGAACCGGCAGCGTCCAGTTCTCCAGGCCGAACGGATTACGCAGCGCGGCAACCGGATTGGCGTCCTCGCAGATAAAGCCCAGATATCGGGTGATGACATACGCCGGGGTGTCCGGATCGCACACTGCCATGAAAGTGCTCCTCGATGGTGAACGAAATGTGGGTCGGTCCGGGCCTGCCGCAGTGCCGGAGACGGCAGGCCCGACACGTGTTCGGTACTCAGACCACCGGCGAGGCTTCGGGTGTCGCAGACGTCTTGGCAGGCCGTTCGATCACCGTCGCCGGACCACCCGGGTGCGGCTCGAAGTCACGGTAGATCTGCGATGGCGGGTCGAGCGTCTGATCGAATCCGATCGGCAGCTTGTTACGCCTGAACGCCTTCTTGACGGCGAACTTGGCCATGCCCGCCAGGAACTTCGGGTCGCGCACCATCTCGGTCACCGACTCGTCGAGGTTGAACACCGCGGTGAAATGGGCTTCGAGGTACTTGTCCTCGCGGGTGGCCGCCGACAGCAGGTTGAAGAACGGCCAGCTCAGTCGTTGGGTGAGACGTTGCTGCCAGGCCGGGGCGATATCGGTGCCGGTGGCGTTGGCGAAGCCACGGTCGCGGGCCAGCGCCAGCGTCCAGATGTCGTCGAGCAGCTTGGACTGTTCGGCGAAGTAGCTGCGGTAGAAGCCGGGCTCGATGGCGGAGGTCTGCTTGCTCAGCATCTCGCCGAGTAGCACCGAGCACTTGCCGGCCGAACTCATGCCTTGCGCGTAGAACGGGTTGAAACCGCAGATGGCGTCGCCGATGACCAGCAGGCCGACGGGCGGGTTGTCGAGCTTGTCGTAGCGCCGCCGCATGTTGCCGGTCGATTTGGTGACGAACACTTTCGACAGCGGAGTGCAGCGTTCGACGGCGCGGGCGAAGGCGGGGGCGCGTAGTCGTCGCGCGGTCTCGATGAACTCGTCTTCCTTGCGCGGCATGGGATGTCCCCACGAACCCATGGTCACCAGCACCCGGTCGCCTTCGATGGGGAAGATCTGGCTGATGAACTCGTGCTCGACCGGGTGCGGGCCGGTCTCACCGGACGGCATGATCGACATGTGGTGCCACCACCAGTCGTCGGGGCGCTCGGCAGGCTTCTGGAACCACTGCGTGGTGTAGGTGCAGCCCGCGTCGAGTGACTGGATGGGTGGCGCCGGCCAGCCGGCCTTCTCCAGCCAGGCCGACACGGCCGACCCACGGCCGAGCGTGTCGATGACCAGGTCTGCCTCGATCAGCCGTTTGCCGGGGCCCTCGGCGCCGCCGCTGAGCCACACACCGGTCACCGCACCGCCCGGCTTGCCACCGTTGACCGTCTCCAGGCCGGTGACGTTGACACCTTCGTGGACGGTGATGTTGGCGACGTCGGCGAGCTTGTTGCGCAGCACCCGTTCGATGAGCAGCCGCGATGCGTACACCATGCTCATCGTCGATTCCGCGCGTGGAATCCAGCCCGCGCCTTCGCAGTGTGCCGCGGAGACCGACGGCATCAGGTGCATGCCACCGGCCTCGATGAGGTCGTCCTCGTAGCCGGGGAAGAGCGTGTCCATCGCGCGGCGGCCCGAGTTGAGCAGGAAGTGCGGGTGCTTGCTCTGCGGCACGCCGCGCCGGTGCTCCATGTTGTCGGCGATGACGTCGCGTTCGAGGACGACCACCTCATCGAAGTAGGGCGCGACGGCTCCCGCCGCGCACATACCGGCGATGCTTCCGCCGAGCACTACCGCCTTCTTACCCAGGCTCATCTGCCCACCTTTCCCGGTCATACGGTCATACGTTCAGTGAATGATGTATGACCGTATGCTGTGAGGGCCATCACGTCAAGCAGCCGGGGTTGATCGCCGTCGCACAACAGGACAGGCCCCCGAGAATCGATTCCCGGGGGCCTGTAGACGTGTCGGTGTGGCCGGTCTCAGATCAGCTTGCGGTGATCCCAGGACCGGACTCGACGTGGCTCGACGATGACCACGACCCGTTTGGTCATCATGAACTCGACAGCTGGTTTCGTCTCCTCGGTGTAGGGAGCCTGGTAACGCTCGAACACGCTGATCGCCGCCGGCCAGTATTCAGGTCCGTCGGGATACACGATGCGCGCCGTCCCGTCGATCGCCACCCCGCGCAACTGGTCATAGGTGTCGCCGGCCTCCACGCTGAAACTCAGTCTGGGGTCGCGCAGCAGATTGACCGCCTTCTGGGATTTGATCTTGGTTTCGAAACAGACCTTGCCGTCGATGAACCCATACCACATCGCCACCTGATGGGGGAATCCATTGGGGCCGTTCGTCGCCAGCGTCGCCGTCCGTCCTTCCTGCAAGAACTGCTCGACCTCATCGTCGGTCATGACGACTTGCGCTCGCTGATTGGCCATCGGGGCCCCTTCCTGGGATGCCGGCCTCCGGGTGTAGTCCGGGGGTTCGCCCCACTGTACGACCCTGCCCGGTCAGATCAGGTAGTGCAGGTTGGCCACCACCCGCCCACCGAGTTCCTCGTCGCCTTCGACGGTGACCGACGCCGGATCGGCGGTGGTGCGCGCACCGATCAGCCGGGCGTAGTCGGCGATGTCCACATGGATCACGACGTCCGCATCGCCGTCGAGCATAGGCACCACAGCGGCGCGTTCGCCCACCGATACATGCACCCGTGCGGGCGCGATGCCGGTGAAGTCGATGGTTACCGCGCTGCCGGTGGGCGCCTGCGCGCGTTTGCCGATCACGAACGGTAGCGACGCAGCCATCTCATCCCGGGTAACTCCCGCGGGTGCCGGATTCTCCGGGGCGCCCAGCCCCAGCGAGTCACGGACATCCACCTCGTGAATCCAGCAGTCGAACACGCGGATGCGCATGAACCGGCCGTGCGAATCCTTCCCCGCGGGAGTGAATCCTTCAGCATTCCAGTCTGATTCGCTCATCGCGCGCAGCACATCGGCGCGCAGGCCCGTCACCTCCCGCAGGTCCGTCATCAATTCGTCGCGGGTGCGGGTCCGGTAGTGGTCGAGCCAGTTCTCGTTCAGTTCACCGATCGGGTTGCGCACGTAGTCGAGCTCGCCGACGGCCCGGACCGGCTCGACCGTCCGTCCGGTCAACGACCACTCCGTCCCGGCGATATGCGCGAACACGTCGGCCACCGTCCACCCGGCCAGGATCGACGGCGAACCCCACTGGTCGTCGTCGAGCCCGTCGGCGAGGTCGATGAGCGTCGCCCACTGCGCCCCCAGTGCGTCGACGGTCGGCTCATAGGGAACTTGCGTGACCATGCGTTCTCCTCGGGGCTGGATCGGAGCGGACTGCGCCTGTACGTCGCCGCAGCCTTAGGCGAGGATATCGCCGCGTCCGCGGAGGACGTGCGGATTGTCGCTCGTCGCCCGGTTTCCGATCGACACCAGTGCTGCCGCGCGAATGACGCATCGTCCGGTCGCGGAGAAGCCGGCGGCCGAAGTGATCGGGTTCAACCATCGTTGGGTCGTCGAATGGGGAACAATCAGCTCGGGCTCGGCCATACTGGGACCAGTAGTGACCGACACTGTCAGGAGGGGCCATGGCCGAGGGCGACGACTGGAACACGCAGATCATCAACGAGTTCCGGACCAACGAGGGCCGGGTCGGCGGTGGGTTCGAGGGCGCACCGATGGTGCTTGTACACCACGTCGGCCGCAAATCGGGTAAGCGGTCCGTCACCCCGATGATGTACCTGCCCGACGACGCCGACCCCGACACCGTGTACGTGTTCGCGTCCAAGGCCGGTGCCCCCACCAACCCCGCCTGGTACTACAACCTCACCACAGCGGGCCGTGGACATGCCGAGATCGGCACCGAGGAGTTCGACGTCACCGTCACCGAGATCACCGGCGCCGACCGTGACCGCATCTACGCCGAGCAGGCCCGCCGCTATCCGGGATTCGCCGAATACGCGGAGAAGACGGCGGGAATCCGCGTCATTCCGGTACTTGCGTTCCACCGCATCCGGTGACCGTCGCCTCATGAACGGGCTGCGATGAAGCAGTCAGGAACAGACTCTGTCAGCTCACCACTTCGATGGCGCATCGTGGGCCAGGTGCTCGTGCCAGCCTGGCGTCAAGCGTGATCAGCGTCGCGTTCATGGCCTCGGCGAGCGTCACGTAGAAGGCATCCCAGCCCCGGACCGAATCCCGCAATTCCCAAACGCGGTCGAGCATCCAGCGGTGTGCGAATCGCTCGCCCGGCCAGTCCCGCAGATCGGCCACCGCCTGATTCGCGGCCGTCGTATCCAGTCGGCCTTTGAGGTACTGGCTACGGATCACCCCGAGGACTTCGACATCGATGATCTCGGGCGCGGCGTGGTCGGAGTCGGCGAGCATCCGCGCAGCGATCGTATCTGCGCGCGGGGAGTCCGCCACCACCTCGAACAGGCACGATGCGTCAACGACCAGCATCGGGCCACTCGCCACGCCAGTCGTCGAGCGAGGCCAGTACATCGTCCGTGGCGATATTCGACGGTCGACGCCCGGTCCTGCTCAGCCACGCTTTCAGTGTCGGGCGGGAAGCGAGTCTGGTGGCTTCGCGTCGCAGCAGTTCAGGGACCGAGATGTCGTCCTCGGCCGCCCTGCGGACGAGCGCGGCGTAGACCTCGTCATCGATGTCGCGAATTTGTATGGTCTTGGGCATACTCAAAAGTACATGCGTACTCGCATGTTGTCATTCAAACTCGGTGCGCCGTTGGTGGTGAGGTGGGTCCTTCGGCTGCGTTCGGTGGGCGTGCCGGTGCAGTACCGTCGGAGACGGACCATTGAACGCCGGTGCAACAGGCGAGGAGAGTGAGCCATGACCACGACGCTGACCGAATTGCCGATCGTCGACATGTCGTTACTCGACGGTGACAACGCCGGCCGCGCACGTTTTCGCCGCGCACTGCTGGAAGCGACACACGAGGTCGGGTTCTTCTATCTCGTCGGCCACGGCATCGACCGTGCGACACGCGAACGGCTATTTGCCACCGTGCGAGCGTTCTTCGCGCTGCCGGAGGAGGCCAAGTTCGACGTAGAAATGCTCAAGAGCCCACACTTCCGCGGATACACCCGCTTCGGCGGCGAGTACACCCAAGGCGCGATCGACTGGCGTGAGCAGATCGACCTGGCCGCCGAATATCCCTCGCTCGGTGACGATCCCGGATACCTGCGACTCGACGGTCCCAACCAGTGGCCCGCACTGCCCGGCTTCAGGGAAGTGATCACCGACTGGCAAAAGCGCTGCGGTGAACTCGGTTTGAGCCTCATGCGGGAGTGGGCCCTGAGCCTGGGCGCCGACCGCGCCGTCTTCGATGATGCGTTCGCCGAACGGCCGTCCACACTGATGAAACTCGTGCGCTACCCGGGCCGCGAGAGCGCGACCGAGCGGCAGGGCGTCGGCGCACACAAGGACCCGGGCGTACTCACACTACTGCTCATCGAACCGGGAAAGGGTGGCCTGCAGGTCGAGCACGACGGAGGCTGGATCGACGCACCACCGGTCGAGGACGCGTTCGTCGTCAACATCGGCGAGCTGATGGAGTACGCCACCGACGGCTATCTCAAGGCCACGATGCATCGAGTTCAGTCCCCGCCGCCGGGCACCGAACGACTGTCGGTACCGTTCTTCTTCAACCCCGCACTCTCATCGGCGATGCCGCGGATCGAATTGCCCACCGATCTGGCAGCCGATGCGCCCGGCGTCACCGACGACCCCGACAACCCGATCTCGGGTACGTTCGGCGAGAACATGATCAAAGCCCGGCTCCGTGCGCACCCCGACGTCGCGGCCCGTCACCACCCCGACCTGGCCCGAGGTGGTGACGATACTCCGATTCCGGACAAGGTGTCCTGACGTTGCCTACTTTTTGGCCCGCCAACCGCGTTCGAACGGCAAACGCCACGCGTGGGGCGCGATGAGCTGGTGAATCTGATTGGGACCCCACGACCCCGGTGCGTACGGCTTGACCAACGGGGGATCCGACAGCAATGGAATGGAACGGTCCCACAGTGATTCGATGCCGTCGGCGGTGGTGAACAGCGTGTGGTCGCCGGCCATGGCATCGAGAATGAGACGTTCGTACGCTTCGAGGACCTCGTCGGCACGATTGGTCTCCTCAGTGGAGAACTGCATCGACAGCTTCTCCAGCCGCATCCCCGGTCCGGGCCGCTTACCGTAGAACGACAACGACACCCGCGACTCGTCGGCCAGGTCGAACGTCAGGTGATCGGGACCCTGGCTCCCCACACCCGAACCCGCCGGGAACATCGACTTCGGCGCCTCCTTGAAGGCGATCGAAATAATGCGCTGTCCCTCTGCCATCCGCTTACCGGTGCGCAGGTAGAACGGGACACCCGCCCAGCGCCAGTTGTCGATGTAGGCGCGTAACGCGATGAACGTCTCGGTGTCGGATTCGGGATGCACGCCGGGTTCGTCCCGGTACCCCAGGTACTGGCCCCGGACCACATCGCTCGGCAATATCGGTGTCAGCGACCGGAACACCTTGTTCTTCTCCTCCGAGATCGCCATCGGCTCCAGCGCGGTCGGCGGCTCCATCGCCACGAACGCCATCACCTGGAACAGGTGGGTGACCACCATGTCCTTGTAAGCGCCGGTGGGTTCGTAGAATGCGGCACGCGCATCGAGACCGAGGGCCTCGGGAATGTCTATCTGTATGTGCCCGATGAAGTTCCGGTTCCAGATGGGCTCGAACAGGCCGTTGGCGAACCGCAGCGCCAGAATGTTCTGTGCCGCCTCTTTGCCCAGAAAGTGGTCGATCCGGAAAATCTGCTCCTCGGCGAACGTCTCGTGCAGAAAATTGTTGAGCCTGATCGCAGACTCCAGGTCTTCGCCGAACGGCTTCTCCATGATGACGCGCGACCGCTCGATCAATTCCGCCTCACGCAGGGTGTTGATCACCGCCGGCGCCGCCTTGGGCGGCACGCTCAGATAATGCAGTCGGCGAACTCCGTCGCCGAGTTCGGCCTCACAGTCGATGACCTTGGCCGCCAATGCTTCCGGACCGGCCGACGAGGGCACATAGTGCAGCCGCGGAGCGAACTTCGCCCATTGTTCGGCCGTCAGTTTCCGGGCGCCGACAGCCTCGATCGAGCGTCGCGCGAACTCCCGGAACTCGTCCTCGGACATATCATCCAGACCGGTACCGACCACCTGCATATCCGCATTCAGATCCGACGCCACCAGATATCCGAGACCGCACAGCAACTTTCGCCGCGACAGGTCGCCCGTCGCACCGAACAACACGACCACGTGAGGGTGACCGGAATACTCGTACTGACGTGCCCGTGCACCCGGACTCGGATACGCGATGGACTGGGCGTGATCAGTGACGTGATCGTGTGCACTCGGACTCATGGGCACATGCTTGCACGAAATGATGTATTCCGTCGGGGGAGCGACACTTTACCGTCCCGGTCCGCTGAGTCCCGGCTCAATCGCCGGTCGTGGTCACACCAAGCTTCTGCTGAAAGAAGGCGAGTACCTGGTCGAGGGCGTCGCGGGTGGGCTGCCCGGGTTCGTCGATCAGATGCTCGGTGAGCACCGAATGCGGTGGGCCCGGCACATTCGGATTTGCCGTGGAGCCCGGCAGTTCGACACCGATGAATGCGGTGCCGAGTCGATTGCGAAGAAGGGCGAACCTGCCGGAAGGCGACATCTGGTCGCAGTGGAAACGTGTTCCGAGCACCTGCAGACCGTTCTCACACCGCGCCTGGACAATGTCGAGGTCCGCGGGCGAGATATCGATGGTGCGGCGGCGGCCCGGTGTGATCGCTACAGGCAGCGACGGCTGAGACAGCACCGGTGCGAGCATTCGATCGTCGACGGCCATGGCCAGCGCGAACCCCCCGGTCACGCACATTCCGACCGCACCCACACCCGGCCCACCACACTCCTCGTGGGCTCTGGTGGCGAGTTCGCGTAACCACAGCACCACCGGAGAAGACTTACCCGTCGCGAAGACGGTGAATTCTCTTGATACACAAACTGTCCCGAGTGCTTTCACCATCGCCGACGGCTTCTTGCCGGCACCGTCGACCCCGAACAGCGAGGGCACATAGACCGTGCACCCGGCCTCGACCACGCGCCGGGCAAACTCGATCACCTTGGGCGTGATGCCCGGAATCTCCGCGATCACGACGACCGCCGGACCCGACCCCAGCCGGTAGTAGCGATGGACCATGCCATCGTAGGAGAGCGTGTCGGTGTCGAAGTCCGCAAGCAGGTCGGTCATGCGCCAATTGTGCCCCACCCGGATGCCTGCGGGCCCGCGATCGACGCGGAACCCTCAACATCCTGCAGCCGGTCGTGTCGGTCGTTGGCGTCGGCACGAACCGACTGTGAACAATTCCGGCCCACAGCCGTTCCGCATAGGTACTATTCGCGGATGATCTTCGACGCCGAACTCGGCCCTGTCACGCATCTCGTCGTTTCCTTTCCAGGTAACACCGTCCCGACCAAGGGTTTGGAAGCGCTGCGGGCGCTCGATGAGTCGGGGCGAATCGACATTCTCGACTTGGAATTCGTGATCAAGGACGAGGACGGCACCGTTCGCTGGGTCGAGGCGTCCGACGTCGGCGCGGAGGCTTTCGCCGCGTCGGCCTCCGAGCTGATCGACGGTGAGGATGTCGCCGAGGTCGGCGAGGCGATGGAAGCCGGGAGTGTCGCGATCATCCTGATCTGGGAGGACCGTACCCTGATGGGCGTACTTGAGACCTGGTCGGGCGAGTCCGGATCGGTGTTGTCCGCGGGACCTGTCGCGGTCGCCGACCTGGTCCGAGTACTCGAAGACACTGAGGAGAACTGATCATGAGCCTTCTGTCCACCGCAGCGAAGGCTGCCGTCGCCAGCTCCGTCCACGGCCGCGTCCAGCGGCGGCAGCAGAACCGCTGGGCCGCAAGGGAAGCAGCAGCAGCTGCTCCGGTCGCCCACGTACCGGTTGCCCCAGCCCCCGTTGCCCACGCCCCGGTTGCCCAGGCCCCGGTTGCCCAGGCCCCGGTTGCAGCTGCTCCGGTTGCGCCGGCCGCACCGCCGGCTGCCGGAGGACCCCACGAATTGATGACGGCACTGACCGCTTTACGCGCCGCCGGCGTGGTGACCGACACCGAGTTCGCGGACATCTCCTCACGCATCTTCGGCTGATCGAGAATCACTCCGCACGTGGCACCAATGCTTCAGCAGCGTGCATATTTGGCCAGGCATTCCTTGCTGGCGGGGCCGCACGCGCCGGGAGTACGCTGACGCAACCACTCTGATGGGAGCGCCGATGCGTAGACGATTTCGTTCGGTTGGCACCACCGCTGCGGTAGCGGCGGCCGGGACCATGATGCTCCTCGGTGGCGTCGGCCAGGCATCCGCCGACGTCGCGCCCGGCACCTACACGTCAACGACATTGTCGTCTACCGGTCAGGTGCTGCTGCAACGCGACGGACGTGTCGTGGGCGACGATCTCGTCCTCATCGGACGCTATCGAATCCACCCGACGCCGGCAGGCGGCTACGTCGACTTCTTTCCGGGCCACCGGGTCTTCATGAGAAGCGACGGGCACGGCGGCTACCGGGGACCGGCGTTCCTGGGCGGCCTCGTGGTCGGCACCTTCACGCTGACACCCCATCGCTGACGGTCCAGGACGCCAGGATCTCGACTCAGCCGTCGGCGCTGGGAGCACGCAGCGCGGCGACGGTGTCGGCGAACAGCCGGGACTTGATGGTGCCCAACGTGTTCCGATCCTTACCGGCCAGGTGCTCGACGAAACCGATGGCGACATCGAGCAACTCGTCAATGGGGGTGGTGGCGTCGATGAGCCCGGCCGCGACGGCATCGCCGGCGCCGAATCGCCGCGCTGTGGTCATCGCATCGACCGCAGCGCGAGGCGTCAGTTTGCAGGCCACCAGCGCCGACATTCCGGGTGTGAACGGAATGTTGATGTCGGCTTCGGGGAAGCAGATGAATCCGCGGTCCTCGCGCATCACCCGCCAGTCGTGGGCCATCGCGAACATCGCGCCTGCGCCGAAAGCATGACCGTTGATGGCGGCCACCGTCGGCACGGCCAGCGTCAGCATCCGTGCGAACAACAATTCGACGCGAGCGGCGTAAGGCTCGAGTTTGTCGGGGAATTGGCTGACCCAGTCGAGGTCCAGTCCGTTCGAGTAGAACTTGCCCGTCGCCGTCGTGACGAGCACTGCGGGCTCCGATGACGCTTCGAGCTCATCGAGTGCCGCGTCCATGCTGTCGAGCCATGCTAGGGAGAAGCGGTTCTCGTCGCCGCCGAGGTCCAGCGTCCAGATCGGACCGTTGGTGGAGATCGTGACCATTGCTTGTTCCTTCTTGATACCGATCGCCGCGCCCGGGCCGGATACGCGCGCCGCTATGGGCTGGTTCGTCGGTGACCGTAGCAGACCGCCCCCTGGAGTGACCTCGACATCGGCCTTCCATTCCTCAATGTCAAAGGATTCCTGCGCTGGGGGAGTAGACATGGAAGATGTCCTCGACCTGACGATGGACCGACCGCACGACTGTCACTCGCGGCCCACGCGGCACGTGTCTGTAAAGTTTCACATCGGTGTGCCGGGAAGTCTGGTCGGCGTGTGGTTTCGTCGACTTGAAGGGACTTTCCATGTCTGGCCGAAATGGTCGTTCGTCGTCGCATCGTGTGTTCGGTCGCCGACCGGTCGGGGAGACTCTGCGTATCGACGACATTCTGCGTGCTGAGTCCGTCGGTGGGTTCCTGCTGGTCGGAGCTGCGATTGCAGCGGTGATCGGGGCAAATGGTCCGCTGGCCGATGAGTACTCCGGGTTGCGCGATGCTCGCGTCGGCTATGCGCCATGGCATTTGGAACTCAGTGTCGGGCAGTGGGCTGCCGACGGGTTGCTGGCCGTCTTCTTCTTCCTCGTCGGCCTTGAACTCAAACGCGAGATCGTGATCGGGCGGTTGCGATCGGTACGCACGGCGATGGTCCCGGTCGTCGCGGCCGTTGGCGGCGTCGTGGTGCCCGCGATGATCTATGCCGCGGTCAACCGGGGTTCGGCCGGCAGCAGCGGGTGGGCGATCCCCACCGCCACCGATATCGCGTTCGCGGTTGCGGTGCTGGCGGTGGTCGGTTCGAGGCTGCCGGTGGCGTTGCGATTGTTCCTGCTGACCCTCGCCGTGGTCGATGACCTGATCGCGATCGCGATCATCGCCATCTTCTACGCCGATCACGTCAACGGCGTGGCATTGCTGGGGGCGGCGGTTCCGCTGGCGTTGTTCTGCTTCCTCGCTCACCGGTGCGCCGGCTGGTTTGCCCGCACATGGTGGGCCGCGTGGGCAACGCTCCTGCCGCTGGGTGTCGTGGTTTGGGCGTTGGTGCACGCTTCGGGAATCCACGCCACGATCGCCGGAGTTCTCCTGGGATTCGCGGTCCCGGTGCGCAGTGGGGGAGACAACGGCGGGGGACAGAAGGGGCTGGCGGAGCGATTCGAGCATCGTTTCCGTCCGTTGTCGGCGGGATTGGCGGTGCCGGTGTTCGCGTTCTTCGCGGCCGGCGTCACAGTCGGCGGAGAGGGGAGCCTGACGACGGCATTGACCGATCCGGTCGCTGTGGGCGTGGTGCTGGGCCTGTTGCTGGGCAAGCCGGTGGGAATCCTCGGCGCAACCTGGCTCGTCGTCCGGTTCACCGACAGCGAACTCGACGATGACGTTCAATGGCGCGATCTCGCGGCAGTGTCACTGCTCGCGGGAATCGGTTTCACCGTGTCGTTGCTGGTCGTCGAACTCAGCTTTCCCGCAGATCCTGACTTACTTGCGCATGCCAAGATCGCGGTGCTGGTCGCCTCGACCACGGCGCCACTCGTCGCCGGCGGCGTGCTCGCGCTGCAGTCGAAGCACCACGACGCACATCGACCGGGAGGTAGGTCCGCACCATCCGCGGAGTGAACAGACCGCTCATCTGTGTTTCGAAGCGAGAGCCCGAGTAGCGTGGCGCCGTGGACACCGAGACTTCCGCCCGGGTGGCCTCCCGTGATGTGCTCGCCGATCGCTCCCTGCGCCTCGCCTGCCTGACGTATGGGGACGACACCGGGGACTCTTCGGCTGGCCCTGACACTGCTACGCGAACACTATTCCGACTTTGATAAGTAAACTCGGAATATCGACGTAGCTATTCCGGGTTTGGAGGGTCATGGCTGAAGAGGAGACGGTGAACTGGCCGAAACATGGTCGACGCATCGTTCCCTGGCGTCAACAGGCCCGAGCGGGCAGCCGTGCAGATCGGATGACCTCAGAGATCGAGGTCAGGCTGCCGCCGATGATCGCCGACTCCGATTGCCGACTACCGGCTGGCCTGGCCGCGGACATGGAAGCATCACTGGGGGAGATCGCCGCATTGGATGCGCAGGACTCCGGCAATCTCGGCGCTCTGGGAACGCTATTACTACGTACAGAATGCGTCGCCTCGTCACGAATCGAGGAGATCGACGCCGGGATCGAAGACTATGCTCGCGCCCTGTACGGGGTTGCCGCGAATCCGTCAGCAACGTCCATGGTCAGAGCAACCGCGGCGACTGACGAGCTGTTGACAGCGGTGACCGGTAGCGGACGAATCGATCTGGCAGACTTGCTGGCGGCTCATCGCGAGTTGATGCGCGACGACGCGGACGAACGCCGATATGCCGGGGTTCTGCGGGACGTCCAGAACTGGATCGGGGGGAGTCACTACTCACCACGCGACGCCCTCTATATCCCACCGCCACCCGCCGATGTCCAGGTGTATATGCGCGACGTCATTGCGTACGCCAATCGCAACGACGTGCCCGTCCTGGCCCAGTGCGCGATTTCCCACGCCCAGTTCGAGTCGATTCACCCCTTCACCGACGGCAACGGGCGCATCGGGCGAGCGTTGATCAATAGCATCCTGCGGCGCCGCAAGGTCACGACGTCGGTCGTCGTGCCACTGGCGTCGGCGCTGGTGGCGCACCGTGATCGCTACTTCGACGATCTCGCTGCCTACCGGGAAGGGGATCCGGTGCCGCTGATGCGGTCCTTCTCGACAGGTTCACATATCGCTGCGGTTGAGTCCCGCAAGACGGCGCGCATCTTGGCCGGCATCCCCGGCAGATGGCGTGAGATGAGTGGTCCGCTTCGAAGCCACAGCGCTGCGGCCAAGATCGTCGGATCGCTGATCAACGTGCCCGTGGTGACGGCCGAGGACGTCATCGATCGCCTCGAACTCAAACCCAGCAGTGTGTACGCCGCAATCGAACGCCTCCAATCGGCCGGCATCATTCACCCGCTGACGACACGCAAACGCGACCAGATCTGGGGCGCGGGCCTGGTCCTCGACGAACTGGAATCCCTTGGCGCACGTATCAAGAAGGCAGCCACGTAGCCGCACAACGGGCGCCGTCCCAACCACGGCCATAGCTGTATAGTGCCGACAATGCAGCTAATATGACTGCATGAGTGTGGTGATCACAGTTCGTGACGTTCCGGACGCGGTGCGCGATGAGCTCGCAGGGCGGGCCGCACGGGCGGGCAAATCGTTGCAGGAGTACTTGCGCGGCATGCTGGTGGAGTCTGCGACACGTCCGCAGGTTGATGATGTGATCGCCCGGGCACGGACGCGAGTCGCCGCAACCGGAGTTCGTGTCGACGCCGCTGCGATCCTCGACGCACGAGATGCCGACCGACGGTGACGGTAGACGTTGTCTGTGACGCCTCGGCCCTCGTGGCCCTATTGCTCGACGACGGTCCGGACGGTCGCTGGGCGGTTGGGCAACTGTCCGGTACTCGCTTGCTCGCACCGCAACTGGTGATGTTCGAAGTAAGCAATATCGTTCGCAGACAAGAGATGGCCGGAGTCGTCAGTGCCGATCAGGCGGTGCAGGCCCACGGTGATCTGCTCGACTTGTCGATCGAGCAGTGGCCGTACGAGCTTCTCGGTTCGCGGGTGTGGGAACTCCGCAGCAA
>NZ_CALLZT010000109.1:0-59746 GCF_937858515.1 uncultured Gordonia sp.
AGAAGTCGCTGGTCCGCCCGCTGCACGGCCGCGGTGGCCGTAACGCGCACGGTCGCATCACCACCCGTCACCAGGGTGGCGGCCACAAGCGCGCCTACCGTGTCATCGATTTCCGTCGTAACGACAAGGACGGCGTCAACGCCAAGGTCGCTCACATCGAGTACGACCCCAACCGCACCGCGCGGATCGCGTTGCTGCACTACGTCGACGGCGAGAAGCGGTACATCATCGCACCCAAGGGCCTGAACCAGGGCGCCGTCGTCGAATCCGGACCCGGCGCCGACATCAAGCCCGGCAACAACCTGCCGCTGCGCAACATCCCCACCGGTACCCAGGTGCACGCCGTCGAGCTGCGTCCGGGCGGCGGGGCCAAGATGGCCCGCAGCGCCGGTGCCTCGATCCAGCTGCTGGGCAAGGAAGGCCCCTACGCCACGCTGCGTATGCCTTCCGGTGAGATCCGCCGTGTCGACGTGCGCTGCCGCGCCACCGTCGGCGAGGTGGGCAACGCCGAGCAGTCCAACATCAACTGGGGCAAGGCCGGCCGCATGCGGTGGAAGGGCAAGCGCCCCACCGTCCGTGGTGTGGTCATGAACCCGGTCGACCACCCGCACGGCGGTGGTGAGGGCAAGACCTCCGGTGGTCGCCACCCGGTCAGCCCCTGGGGACAGCCTGAAGGCCGTACCCGTAAGAACAAGGCCAGCGACAAGCTGATCGTCCGGCGTCGTCGCACCGGCAAGAACAAGCGATAAGCACAGGAGGGAGTTAGAGAATGCCACGCAGCCTCAAGAAGGGCCCGTTCGTCGACGACCACCTCCTTGCGAAGGTGGACGCCCAGAACGAAAAGGGCACCAAGCAGGTCATCAAGACCTGGTCGCGCCGCTCGACCATCATCCCCGACTTCATCGGTCACACCTTCGCCGTCCACGACGGTCGCAAGCACGTGCCGGTGTTCATCTCGGACAACATGGTCGGTCACAAGCTGGGCGAGTTCGCGCCCACCCGCACGTTCAAGGGTCACATCAAGGATGACCGGAAAGCGAAGCGCCGGTAACCATGAGCACACAGACTGAAAACCCGACCGCCCAGGCGACGGCGCGCTTCGTGCGCGTCACGCCGATGAAGGCTCGTCGCGTGCTGGACCTGATCCGCGGAAAGGACGTCGACGAAGCGCTCGACATCCTGCGGTTCGCCCCGCAGTCGGCGTCCGACCCGGTGTACAAGGTGCTCGCGAGTGCCGTCGCCAACGCCACCAACAACCTCGGTGTCGACCGCCGGACCCTCGTGGTCAACACGGCGTTCGCCGACGAGGGCCCGACGCTCAAGCGGTTCCAGCCGCGTGCGTTCCGGATCCGTAAGCGCACCAGCCACATCACCGTGGTCGTGGAGTCGCTGCCGGAGAAGGCAACCGCGGGCCGCGCCCGTTCGCGCCAGCCGAAGAAGAAGGGAGCCTAGTAGTGGGCCAGAAAATCAACCCGCACGGCTTCCGTCTGGGCATCACCACCGACTGGAAGTCGCGGTGGTACGCCGACAAGCAGTACGCGGAGTACGTGAAAGAGGATGTCGCCATCCGCAAGCTCCTCTCGCAGGGACTTGAGCGGGCCGGCATCGCCAAGGTGGAGATCGAGCGCACCCGTGACCGGGTCCGCGTCGACATCCACACCGCCCGCCCGGGCATCGTCATCGGCCGCCGCGGCGCCGAGGCCGACCGGATCCGTGGCGACCTGGAGAAGCTGACCGGCAAGCAGGTTCAGCTCAACATCCTCGAGGTCAAGAACGCCGAGTCCGAGGCCCAGCTCGTGGCCCAGGGTGTCGCCGAGCAGCTGAGCAACCGTGTGGCGTTCCGTCGCGCGATGCGCAAGGCCATCCAGTCGGCGATGCGTCAGCCGAACGTCAAGGGCATCCGGGTCCAGTGCTCGGGTCGCCTCGGCGGCGCCGAGATGAGCCGGAGCGAGTTCTACCGCGAGGGACGCGTGCCGCTGCATACGCTGCGCGCCGACATCGACTACGGACTCTACGAGGCCAAGACCACCTTCGGCCGTATCGGAGTGAAGGTGTGGATCTACAAGGGCGACATCGTCGGCGGACGCCGCGAGCTTTCCGCTGCCGCTCCGGCCTCGGAAGACCGTCGTCCCCGTCGCCCCAGCCGGCCGCGTCGCAGCGGTTCGTCGGGCACCACGGCCACCAGCACCGAGGCGGGTCGCGCCGCCGAGGCTCCGGCCGAGGTTCCTGCCGGCGCGGGCACCGAGAAGCAGGAGGGCTAGCCCATGTTGATCCCTCGCCGGGTCAAGCACCGCAAGCAGCACCACCCCAGCCTGAAGGGCCAGGCATCGGGTGGCACCAAGGTCACCTTCGGTGACTACGGCATCCAGGCGCTCGAAGGCGCCTACATCACCAACCGGCAGATCGAGTCCGCTCGTATCGCCATCAACCGGCACATCAAGCGTGGCGGCAAGGTCTGGATCAACATCTTCCCGGACCGCCCGCTCACCAAGAAGCCGGCCGAAACCCGCATGGGTTCGGGTAAGGGTTCGCCCGAGTGGTGGGTCGCCCCGGTCAAGCCGGGTCGGGTGCTGTTCGAGATGACCTACCCCAATGAGGAGATCGCTCGCGAGGCCCTGCGTCGCGCGCAGCACAAGCTCCCCATCAAGACCAGGATCGTCACCAGAGAGGAGCAGTTCTGATGGGACTGGGAGTGGCAGCAGCTGAGCTGCGTGACCTCACCGACACCGATCTGGTCGACCGTCTGAAGGAGTCGAAGGAAGAGCTGTTCAACCTTCGTTTCCAGATGGCCACCGGCCAGCTCGACAACAATCGTCGGCTGCGGACCGTGCGTCGTGAGATCGCCCGGATCTACACCGTGATGCGTGAGCGCGAACTCGGCCTTGCGGCCGGGCCGGACGGTGACGACGCATGAGTGAGGACCAGAACGTGACCGAAACCCAGGCTGCTGAGGTTCGTAACCGCCGCAAGGAGCGCATCGGTTACGTCGTCAGCGACAAGATGCAGAAGACCATCGTGGTCGAGCTGGAAGATCGCAAGAGCCACCCGCTCTACGGCAAGATCATCCGGACCACGAGCAAGGTCAAGGCACACGACGAGAACGGCGATGCCGGCGTCGGTGACCGCGTGCGGATCATGGAGACCCGTCCGCTGTCGGCGACCAAGCACTGGCGCCTCGTCGAGGTGCTGGAGAAGGCCAAGTAGGCCCCTCGCAAAGCCACAAAGCGGCCCGTCCCCGGTTGGGGGTGGGCCGCTTTGCCGTGTTACCAGGGCGGTTCGATGAGTGCGCGGTGGAAGGCCGGGACCAGGTAGGCCGGATCGGGCTCTGCCGGCCCGGCCCAGGTGGATACCGCGCTCGGGTCGGGCAGACTCAGCCGCGAACCGTGGATCCAGTCGGCGATCGGCACCCGCGAGTAGTCGAGCTCCCAGCCGTGTTCGCGGGCCAGGAGCCGCACCAGGAGTTTGCCGGCGCGTCCGTTGCAGTCGCGGAACGGGTGCGCGTAGTTGAGCCGCGCGTATACGTGCGCAAGCACCTGCGCGGTCTCGTCGTGCCCCAGCTCCGCCCAAGGTTGCTTCCGGACGAACCGGGCCATCGTGGCCAGCTGGCGGTCGATGACGTGTGTAGGGGCGAACGAGACGCTGCCGCGGCCCAGCTCGTAGATGCGGCATTGCCCGGCCCACGGATAGATGTCACCGGCGAGTGCCCGATGCAGGGCCTTGAGGTGGTCGAAATCGTACGTCGCGGGGATGCGCGTCGACCCGTCGAGTACGCGCAGTTCGGCGTCGGTGGCCAGTTCGAACTCGGCGCGCTGCAATTGCCGGGCATC
Organism: uncultured Gordonia sp.; assembly: GCF_937858515.1. Lineage (NCBI taxonomy): Bacteria > Bacillati > Actinomycetota > Actinomycetes > Mycobacteriales > Gordoniaceae > Gordonia > uncultured Gordonia sp. The sequence goes on from NZ_CALLZT010000109.1 coordinate 3,828, forward strand.
GGTGATACCGAGCTTGTTGGCCAGGATGTAGGTACCCGGGATGAACGTGGCCTCCCACGCGGCACGGGCCTTGCGTTGCCGGAACACGGCCGCGCGTCAGCTGCCGCGCCGCCACTTGGCGAGCAGGTCGTCCCTGCCGCACTCACCGCGGCGCAGTGCGACCATTGTGGCGACGAAGTCGTCGTCGGGGTCGAGGCCCTCGTGCATCGCGCTGCCGAGGGTCCCGACGAGGTCGGCCCGCTGCTGGGCTGTGAGCGGGGTGAGTGCGGCGGCAAAGCGCCTATCGAGCCGTAGATCGGTCATAGCATCAGTATCGGATCGATCAACGGCTCCGGCCTCCCGACACCGTCGGGGTCAAACCCTGGGTCCGGACTAGATCCCGGGTTTGATGGTCAGCGTGGGTGTGGCGCTCCCGAAGGAGAAACCGAAGAGGTCCAGGAGATTACCGAGGGGATCGCGATTGTGGTGGTGTCTCGGGTGCTGTGACAAGGGTTCTCTCCATCCAAAATGATGCGGATACCTGGTGTGATATTCGCTGCGCACCGGATTCTAGTACGAGTGCCCAGGTGTTCGTGTAAGCATCGGCAAACTGCTGGTCTGCGTGATCTGAGCGCACCTGCGACCCGCCTCGCCGGTCTCAAGTAACAAGTGACCTCGCACAGACCGATAGAGAGTGGGGGCCTGCGGCGACCCGATGGCCACTCGGTGTAGTCGCTACCATGGCGATAGTCGCCGGGACTCGACGCGGCACGCTGTCTAAGAGTACTGAGAGCCCGGCATACGGAAGGAATGATGATGATCAGAAAACTGTCAGTGGCGCTGCTGGCGCTCGTCCTGTCGGCGGGGGTGGCGGGAGCCGTCGCCGGGCAGGCAGATGCCTATCCGCGTTGGCAGCCCGGTGGAAACAACTACGGGCCCGTCACCAACGCCGTGAACATCACTGTGTGGACCAAGGGCAACAACTACCGGGCACCCCGGGTATATATCACGACCGCCACCGGGCGTTACGTCAAGGATGCGCGCTATGTCGGGTACCCGATGCGCCGTCCGGGCCGTACGGGCTTCTCGTATGTGGCCAACAACGTACCGCAGGGTGTGGCGCTCAAGGTGAGGGTCGCCAGCCCGCACCAATTCCTCGGTGGTGAGCGACTGTACTTCCAGAACTTCCACTTCACCAAGCACCAGGAACGGACCGTCGGACTGATCCAGGCCGGCCTGGGAAGCTTCACCGAGTAGATCGGTCATGGGGGTAGATCGGCCATTGGGCGAATCCGACGCCGCCTCAGCGCATCTGCATTCGATGCATGCACGGAGGCGGCGTCGTGCTTCCACGGATCAGTCGGCGAGTGGGGAGACGCGTGATTCCTTGTTGCGCATGAGGAAGAACGGTACAAAGCGTTTGGTCTCGGGGTTGTAGTTGTGCTGGATGAGCCACAGCAGCCGGAAGCTCTTGGTGACCTGTGGCATCTGCCCCTTGTACCATTCGGCCCGATCCTTCAGTCCGTGAGCTTCGATCGTGTCCAGTGTGGTCTGAATGTAGGGTTTGATCTCATCAAACGGCGACTTGAAGCGGCGCGCCGACACCAGCACATAGACGGTGTGGCAGTACCACATTTTCAGGCCGACCTTGTCTGCTGCACAGGCGATGTCGATGTCCTCGTGCAGGTTCGCCCGCCCGATTAGATGTGGTTTGACGGCCTCCCACGCACGCTTTCGCAGGACGTTGTTTCCGCCTGCCAACGGCCACGTGTCCTTCTCCGGAGGGGCTGCCAGCAGTTTTGGCCACATCTTCTTGATTCTGCGTTCTTGCTTGGCGGCGCCGGGGTTGTCATGGAACAGGACCGGTCCGGTCAGGGCGTCGAGTTCGGGGTTGGCTTCCATGAACCGCACGACCTGCTCACACCATTCCGGAGGGAGGATGGCGTCGCCGTCGGTCCGGCCGATGACATCACCGGTCGCGGCGTTGAGTCCTGTCGTCCTGGCGTACATCAGGCCCTGCTGAGCTTCGTTCAACACGACGAGGGGAAGTCGGTCGGCGTAGCTGTCGACGATGGCACGGGTACCGTCCGTCGAATTGTTATCGACGATGACCACCTCATCGACGGGCCTGGTTTGGGCTACCACTGAGTCAAGGCAGGCGGCCACGCCCTCCTCTTCGTTGTATACCGGCAGGACCAGGCTCAGGCTAAGCGTCATCCGTCAATCCTAAGGGAATGCCGAGGCCGGTAGGTCCGGTGATTCGGGTGGCGATGCGGATTCGTGGCCTTGCGGGTTCCAGGATCAGGGAATGGCGACCGGTGAGACCCGCTCCTTCTTGTCCTTGCGGAGGAAGAACGGCACGATCCGGTCCTTGTCCGGGTCGTAGTTCTGCTCGATGGCCCACAGGATCGCGAAGTTCAGTCCGATGGCGTACTTGTTCTTCTTGAGTGCGTTGACGAGTTCCTGGTCGTCGTGTGCCACGGCCGTGTCCATCATGGTGCGCCCGTACTGCAGCAGTTCCTTGCGTGAGGACCGGAACCTGCGGGCCGACACGTCGGCGAAGACGCGAGGGGCGTACCACAACAGGGCCGACGACTTCTTGAGCGCCATCGACAGGTCCATGTCCTCGTGTAGGTCGGCCCTGCCCACCAGGTGCGGCTTGGCCTTCTCCCAGGCGGTCTTCCGGATCGCCATGTTGTTTCCCGACAGCGCGTCGGTGACGCTCGGTTCGGTGTTCATATACGTATCCAGCGCGGCAGTGCGCTGGCGTTCCTGCAGACGTTTCCAGGGCAGTTCGTAGAAGAACTGGCTGCCGGCGATCGCGTCGAGCTCGGGATCGCTCTCGATGTACTGCTCGACGCGCTCGCACCAGTGCGGGTCGAGAAGGGTATCGGCGTCGATACGCCCGATGACCTCGCCGGTGGCGGCGTCGAATCCGGCGTCCCGCGCGTACATAGCGCCCTGTCGTGATTCGGACAGGACGGTCATCTGCAGACGGCCGACGAAGCCGTCGATCACGCTCCGTGAGGCGTCGGTCGATCCGTTGTCAACGACAATCACCTCGTCGGGCAGCCGGATCTGCCGGGTGACGGCTTCCAGACACGCGCCGATGTAGTGCTCTTCATTGTAGACGGGAATTACCAGGCTCAGCCGCAAGGTCACCCGCACAGAGTAACGCAGTTCGGCGGGCGGCAAAGGGTGCGGGGTGACCTTGTCAAGGGACTGAACGGTCTGATATGCCCGGTATCCTGCTCTATCCGCGGGCGGTGGCCGCTCTGCGGTATCCGCGGATGGCCGGATAGATGAAGACGACGATCAAAGAGACCGACCAGATGAACACGATGACGAGCTTATGGGCGATGGCACGATCGCCCAGGGCCAGGCCGCGCATCACATCGATCGCCGGTGACATCGGTTGATACTCGACGATCGGCTGCAGCCAGTCCGGATACATGTCGACCGGGGTGAATCCCGAATTGAAGAACATCAGCACCGTGGACAGCAGCGAGACGTAGTGCACCATTGAGGCGCCCGGGGGGCTGTTGACCGCCAGTGCCATGATGAACACCGAGAACGCCACGCCGTACAGCACGGCGATACCGACGAGGCCGACGACAGTCCACGTCCCTTCGGCGAATCGGAACCCGAGCAGACATCCCACTCCGAGCAGGACGAGGGTGGTCACCAGGATCCGGACCAGTTCGGCGATGATCCGTGCCGTCAGGTCCGCGCCCCGGTGAATCGGCATCACGTACAGCCTGCTCAGCAGACCCGCCGTGCTTTCCTGGTTCAGCCGTAGGGCGGTGGCCATCGACCCGAACATCGAACCCACGAGAATGATCATCGGCACCGAGCCGTACACGCTGTTCAACCCGGTGGCGCGGCCGATGGTGTCGCCGAGGACCACCTTGATCAGCACCATCGACAAGGCAGGCATCAGGATGGTCTGAACGGTGGTGAACGGTTCGCGGGCCCAGATCAGGAACTGCCGTCCCGCGAGCACCATCGAGTGTGCCCACCAGCCGCGCAGGCTCCACTCGGGTGGGGCACCGACCTCGGCGGCCGTGAGCGAGCGCAGTTTGGTCGTGGGGGTCACAGAGTGTGAGGTCATCGTGCGAGCGCCGCCTTCCGCGTGCCGATCGCGATCAGGACCGACGCAACGGCCGTGAGGCCGACGCACCACCAGATGGCGGGACCGATGTGGTACCAGCTCAGGTTGTACTCATCGAGTGCGCGCAGCGCGTTGGTGATCTGTGACACCGGCTGATTCCGGACGAACGGCTGAATCCACTCGGGAAAGCGCTCGGGCGGAATAAACCCGGATGAGCACATGCTCAGGATCATCAGTGGCAGACCGATCACCTGGCTGGTGGCCTGCGGAGTTCCCGCGACCATGCCGATGCCGTCGGCCACCATGCTCACCACGATGCCGACGATCATCGCGAACGAATACAGCAGGACCAGACCCATCACACCGCCTTGCGGCCGCCAGCCGATCACCAGACAGATGGCGGTTGCGAAAATGATCGACAGGACCAGAAGGATCAGATTGGTCGACACCCTGGCCAGCATCGGTACGGCCTTGTGCATGGGTAACGCCCGGAAGCGCGTCGAGATGCCACGATCCATGTCGAGCGTGACACGCATCGCAGCGGTCGATCCGGTGAAACCGATCGACTGCAACAGGATGATCGGCATCAGGAACTGCGCGTAGTTGATGCCGCTGACATCCATCAGGCGCCGCAGCGGCACATAGAAGCACACGGCCAGCAGGAGCGGGGAGATGATGGCGAAGATCACCTCGCCGTTCTTCATCACGTGGATGAGTCCGCGGTGGCTCAGGGCCAGCCACTGTCCGAGAGGGCTGATCTGTGGCGTCCGGACGCCGACCAGCCGCGCGTCGACGTCGGCGGCGGCGGCCGTATCCGCTGTCACGGGGCATCCTTTCCTGCCGTGTTCGGATCGGTGAGATAGAGGAAGACCTCATCCAGTGATGGGCGCCGCAACGTGATGTCGGCGAGTTGGATCCCGGCATCCGCGGTCCGGCGAACCACCTCGACGAGGGTATCGGCCCCGTCGGGGGCGGGTACCGACACGGTGAGACCGGGCGGCTGTGTGTGATCGGGTCCGAGCAGATCGGCCAGCGTAGCCAGCAGCCGTGGCAGTTCGGTGGCGTACTCGGGTGTGACGTCACAGTACGCATTGCCCGTGCGAGCCTTGAGCTCGTTCGCAGTGCCCTGGGCGATCACCCTGCCGCGGTCGATGACCACGATGTTGTCGGCCAGCATGTCCGCTTCTTCGAGATACTGGGTCGTCAGCAGGGTGGTGACGCCGTTGTCGCGCAGGGTCTCGATGAGCGACCACACATCCTGGCGGCTACGGGGATCGAGGCCCGTGGTCGGCTCGTCCAGGAACACCACACTCGGCCAGGTGACCAGACCGCACGCGATGTCGATCCGCCGGCGCATACCGCCCGAGTAGTCGCGCACCCGTTTGTCGGCCGCTTCCACCAGGTTGAAATGCTCGAGGAGTTCAGTGGCGCGGAGCTTGGCCTCCTTCTTCTTCAGGCCCAGAAGCCTGCCGAACAGGACGAGGTTCTCGCGGCCGGTGAGCGATTCGTCCAGCGACGCGAACTGGCCGGTCAGCGCAATCGACCGGCGGACCTGCGCGGCCTCCTTGCCGATGTCGTGCCCGGCGACCACCGCGTGGCCGCCATCGGGTTTGAGGAGAGTGCACAGCATGTTGACGGTGGTGGTCTTGCCGGCACCGTTGGGGCCGAGCAGGGCCAGGATGCTGCCGGTGGGGACCACCAGGCTGACGTCGTCGACGGCGACGAAGTCCTTGAAGAGCTTGCGCAGGCCCACGGCCTCGATCGCCGGGGGAGCCTCGGAGGCCGGCCGCGCGCCGATACGTGTTCCGGCCGGCGTCGGAAGCTGGTGCCTGGCGGGTGGCCGAACGGCCCGCACCACCGGCAGGATGTCGGTGATGTCCGGGTCGTGGGTACCCGTCGGCCCGAGCATGCGTGGCAGCGCCCCGGAACCGGGTGCGATCGAACCGTTCGCGTCGGGCCGGCCCAGCGCATCGCCGCCGGCGGGCGCTGCCGGAACCTCGCTGCCACGCCTGTACCGCAGCCCGGGGGACGATGGTGCGCCGCCATCGGCTCGATGTGCGGGCTGGGCGGCCGGAGTGCGACCACCGCCGGGGGACGCGAGTGCGCCCTCGCGGTCGCGAGCTGGCCGGTCGGCGTGGGTCATGCTGCTCCTGGTGTGTACGAGAATCTGACGAGATGACCGTCATCTCAGAGCATACGGTCTCGAAAGATGCGCGCGGCCCGGGTGCGCGCCGGTACGGTCAGGTAACGGTGCGACGATGCCCGGATCGTCCCGGTACAACCGACGGACGAGGCGACGTGGCGTGTCGGTCATACGGCCGAACCTGAGGGAAGGCGGCGGCAATATGGCCTGGTCAGCCCTGTGGGTGCGGTCGCCTGTACCCGACTTCGGTGCCGGGGACACCTAGTGGATGACAGAATGGCCCGATGGGCTGGGCGCGGCTCCGCAGATGCGCCCGATGTCTGTGACTGGTTGTAACGTGCTTGTCGGCCGTCTCGAAATGCACATGCATGGCGAGATGCGGCGACGTCATCGGGCGAGACAGCCCCTACACTGTCCGATGGGTCGGGGTTCGAAGGGAAGTCTGCGGCGCCTCCTGCACACCGTTGCGGGGTGATATCCGCAACGGGTGATGGCGGAGAGAGGTAGCGAGGAGGGTTGAGTCCGATGGCTGGGGCAAACGGAGACCGCGACGTGGTGAACGGCACGCTGCCGCTGACACCTGCGCAACGCGGCATGTGGTTTGCCGAGAATCTCTCGCCCGACTACTCGGTCAACATCGCCCAGTACCTGGACATCCGCCACGATCCCGGCGGCCTGGATGTGGACCTCCTCGCTGGGGTCTGCGAGGAGGTTGGTAAGCAGATCGAGTCGCCGTTCGTGCGGTTGACCGAGGTCGATGGCGTACCCATGCAGTACGTCGATGTCGACTTCGACCAGCATGTCGAGATCAAGGACCTGCGCGGCGAGGCCGATCCGGTGGCCACCGCGCTCGCCTGGATGAACACCGAGTACCGGCAGCCTGTCGATCTGCTTTCCGATCAGTTCGTGGTGATCGTACTGATCCGTGTGGCCGACGACCGGACCTTCTGGTACCAGCGAAGCCACCACATCATCGTCGACGGGTATGCCGCACTGACCGTGGTACAGCGCATCGTCGACCGCTACAACGCACTTCGCCGCGGCGAGGAACCGGTCTCCCGGCCCGCTGCCGACATGGCGGAGATCGTTGAGTACGAGAAGGCATACCAGTCCAGCGGCCGCAGGGAAACGGATCGTAAGCACTGGCTGAGCCGCGTGCAGGATCTCCCCGAGCGCGTCACTCTGGCGCGGGTCAGCGGCAACGCACCGCTGTCATTCGACAACGTGGTTGCAGGAGGGGCTCTTGATCCTGTCCTGCAGGTCCGCCTCGAGACTGTCGCCAAGGAATGCGGCTCCTCTATGGCCGTGGTGCTGACTGCGGCTTTCGCCGCCTTCCTCTCGAGGATGAGCGGCGCGGACGATATCGTGATGAGCTTGCCCGTCACCGGACGCTCGACAGCCAAGATCAAGCGGTCGGGTGGAATGCTGTCGAACATCCTCCCGGTCCGTGTCCGGGATGTGAGTACGCGAACCGTGCGTGACCTGGTCGCCGCAGCTCAACTGGAGCTGACGGGTGCGCTGCGGCATCAGCGCTACCGCTCGGACGACATCAAACGGGACGCCGACATGGACGGCAGTTCTGTGGGATTCGGGCCGCGGATCAACATGGTCTTTTTCGACGAACCCATCGAGATCGAGGGTGCGAGCGTCGACTACCGGATTCTCACCTCAGGGATCCTCGAAGACCTGCTCATCAACCTGTACCAGGCGAGTAAGGGCGCCGAACTGGTGGTCGACCTGCACGGCAACCCGCATCTGTATTCGATAGAGGAGATCAGCACCCACCACCGGCGATTCCTGGCGTTCGTGGGACGGCTACTCGATGACCTGGACGCCGACGTCATTGACGTCGACATCCTGCTGCCCGGCGAGAGCGCGGATCTGACCGAACTCGCCACTGGTGCCGAGCGGCAGTGGACTGACCGGCAGTTCTCGCCCGACGGGCTGCTCGGGCTGTTCTCGGCGCGGGTGGCCGAGCATCCTGACCGAGTCGCGATCAGCGATGACACCCACGACTGGACCTATGCGCAGTTCGACGGGCTGCGGCGGGAACTGGCAGCGCACCTCGCGGACGACGGTGTCCGGCCCGCCGACCGGGTGGCTGTCGTCCTCGATCGTGGGATCGAGCAGGTCGCAGCCATCTACGCGGTCCTCACCGTCGGCGGCGCCTATGTGCCGATCGATCCGGCCTCGCCGGACGGCCGGCGCTCACTGGTCCTGGAGACCGCGCAGCCCGCTCTGGTCATCGACGCCGACTACCTGACGAAGGTCGGCCTGCAGGCCGATCCCGCTGCATACGGATCCGATCCGGTCGAGGTCACCTCGCCCGCGCTGCCGCTCGGAGCGAACGCCTACGTGATCTTCACCTCGGGCTCGACCGGTGTCCCCAAGGGTGTCGGGGTGCCGGTGGCCGGCGTGGCCAACAGGCTCGCCTGGATGCAGGACCGTTACCCGATCGATGCCGGCGACTCGGTGCTGTACAAGACCCCGTTCACCTTCGACGTCTCGGTGTGGGAGCTTTTCTGGCCGCTACAGGTGGGTGCTCGGATGGTGATCGCCCGCGCGGGCGGCCACCGTGACCCGGAATACCTGCGGACGGTGCTCAGCGCCAAGTCGGTGACCAACGTCCATTTCGTGCCGTCGATGCTCGACGTCTTCGTCGACGCCGTCGAGCCGGGCACGCAGATCCTGCCGCCGGGCGTGCGCCGGGTCTTCACCTCCGGCGAGGGACTGCCGGCGCCGCTGGCCCGACGTGTGGTCGCCGAGTCCGATGTCCGGCTGATCAACCTGTACGGTCCCACCGAGGCCTCGGTCGAGGTGACCGGGTACGAGGTCAACGGTGACGAGCACGCCATTCCCATCGGTGCCCCGGTTCCCAACACGCGTACGTACGTTCTTGACGCGCGGCTGCGGCAGGTGCCGGTCGGTGTCGCCGGCGAACTGTATCTGGCCGGTGCGCAGTTGGCCGACGGCTACGTCAATCAGGAGTCGCTCACGGCCGACAGGTTTGTCGCCGACCCGTTCGTGTCGGGTGAGCGGATGTACCGGACCGGCGATCTGGTCCGGTGGAACGCCGACGGCGATCTGGACTACCTGGGCCGCACCGACTTCCAGGTCAAGATCCGTGGCCAGCGGGTCGAGCTCGGCGAGATCGAGGCGACTCTGCTCGGCGAGGGCCGGGTCGACAGCGCTGTCGTGGTGGTCCGTACCGACCTGGGCGCACCCACACTCGTCGCGTACGTGCGGCCCAATCCGTGGACCACTGTTGACGAGGATCTGTCGGCGTCGCTGCTGCGCTGGTGCCGTCGGCACCTGCCTCGCTACATGGTGCCCGCGGTGGTCGTCGTGCTGGACGAGTTCCCGGTCAATTCATCGGGCAAGCTCGACCGGTCCGCGCTGCCGGATCCGATGTTCACCACCGACGACTCGGTACCGTTCGTGGAGCCGACGACACCCACCCAGCTCCGTCTGGTGTCATTGTTGTCCGAACTCCTCGATGTCGAGCGCATAGGCCTGCGTGACAACATCTTCTCTCTCGGTGCCGATTCGCTCACCGCGGCCAGGCTCGCCGCCCGGGTCCGCAAGGAGTTCGGTTCCGCGGTCGCCCTGAACGAGGTGTTCGACAGCGTCGACATCGGCGAGCTCGCAGCAGCCATCGACAACGCCGAGCGTGCGGACGACCGACCACCGCTCCGTGCGGCCCTGCGCCCCGAGCGGATCCCGCTGTCGTATCCGCAGACCCGGCTGTGGTTCATCAACCGGATGGATCCTTCCGCGGCCACCTACAACATGCCGGGCGCGGTCAGGCTTGGCTCCGACGTCGACATCGACGCGATGCGTTCGGCGGTGACCGACGTGGTCACCCGGCACGAGTCGTTGCGCACCCGTTTCCCCGCCGTCGACGGTGAGCCGCTGCAGGAGATCGTTCCGGTGGAGGCGGCCGTCGCGGAGACGGCGCTGTCGGTGCGCAAGGTGTCGTCGGCAGAACTCGATTCCGCGTTGAGCACCGAGGTCATGGTCGGTTTCGACGTCGCCACCCAACTCCCGGTCCGGTTCCTGGTCCTCCAGGTGGTCGAGGCCGGTGTGGTCACAGACAATGTGCTGGCGATCGTGCTGCATCACATCGCCGGTGACGGCGCGTCGCTCGAACCGCTGATCACCGACCTGATGACCGCCTACGCCTCCCGGCTGGCGGGTCAGGTCCCGCTCTGGCTGCCATTGCCCGTCCAGTACGCCGACTACGCGCTGTGGCAGCGTGATGTCCTCGGAGCACCCGACGACGAGACATCGAGGCTGAACAAGGAACTGGTGTTCTGGGCCGATGAACTGGCCGGTGCACCGGAGCTGCTGAGCCTGCCCGCCGACCATCCCCGTCCGCATATCCCCACCGGTGTCGGAGCGTTCGTCGACACGGTGCTCGACGGCACGACGGCCGCCGGGGTGCGTGCCCTTGCGCGGGCGCACGACGTCACCCCGTTCACGGTCCTGCATGCCGCGCTCGCCGCGGTGTTCTCCCGGCTCGGTGACAGTGGCGATATCTCGATCGGCACCGCTGTCGCGGGCCGCGACGAGCCCGAGACGGCAGCGCTCATCGGCATGTTCGTCAACACGGTTGTGCTGCGCACTCAGGTCCGGCCGGGGCAGACGGTGGCCGGTTTCCTGCGTGAGGCCGGCCGGGTGCGCACGCGGGCGCTGGAGCATTCGCAGGCGCCGTTCGAGCAGGTGGTCGACGCCGTGGCAACCCACCGGACGCTGGCGCATAGCCCGTTGGTGCAGGCCATCTTCACGATGACCACCGACCACCATCGGGCGCTGCGCACCGAGGGCGTCGAGGTTCTCGACGCCCGCGTTCCCGCCGCCAAGTACGACCTGAGTGTCTCCGCGGTTCAGTTCCGCGACGACGGCACTGACGGAGCCGGTGCCGAAAGCGACCGCATCGAGCTCGAATTCTCGTACTCCACAGACCTTTTCGAACGTTCGACGGTCGAGCGGATCGCGGCGTACCTGGCAGCGACGATCGAGGCGATGATCGCCGATCCGGGCCGCCCGCTCGGCTCGATCGATATCCTTCCCGCCGGCGAGATCACGGCTCTGACCGGCCATGCGCCCGGGGCCACACCGGGCACGTTGCGCGAGTTCGTGATCGGTGCGCTCGCGGCCGCTGATGCGCAGCGGTCCGCGGTCACCGGTGCCACCACCGTGAGCAACGAGTTGTTCGACATGCAGAGCAATCAGCTTGCGCGCGAACTGCTCGCCGTCGGTCTCGGTCCGGGAGATGTTGTCGCACTGTCGATTCCACGTTCTCACCTGTCGGTGATCGCGGCGGTGGCAGTGATCAAGACCGGTGCCGCGTTCGTCAGCATCGACCCCGAGTTCCCCGCCGATCGCCGCGAGACGATGCTCGCGGACTCGCGGTCGGCGATCGGTATCACCACCACGGCGACCGGTGCGGCCGGTGCCGGCGGGCTCGACTGGATCGTGCTCGACGACAGCGTGTGCGAGCTGAGGCTCGCCGGTCACCGCGAGACCCCCATCGACGACGCGGAGTTGCGCCGCCTGCCGCTGCCGGACGACCCGGCCTACCTGATCTACACGTCCGGGTCCACGGGTACGCCGAAGGCCACGGTCGTCCCCAATCGCGGGTTGCAGAACCTGGCCGAACGGTGCGTCGAGATCTTCGGCGTCACCCGGTCCTCGCGTGTTCTGCACGTGGTGTCGACCAGCTTCGACGTGTGGATCGCCGAACTCCTGATGGCCTTGTCCACCGACGAGCCGTTCGTCGTCGCCGACCGCTACACCTACGGCGGTCAGGAACTCGAGGCGCTCATCGCCGCGCACGAGGCCACCCATGTGGTGATGACACCGTCGGCGCTGTCCACGGTGGCGCCGGAGCAGGTGCCCTCGGTGCAGGTCGTGGTCAGTTGCGGTGAGCCGTGCTCGCCGGATCTGGTGCGCACCTGGACCGACGCCGGCCGCCGCTTCTACAACGCCTACGGACCCACCGAGGCCACGGTGTTCGCCACCTACATCGGCCCGATGACCACCACCGAGGAGGTGACGATCGGCCGGGCGCCGGCGGGGATCGGTGCGATGGTGCTCGATGTCGGTCTGCGGCCCACGCCCACCGGAGTGATCGGGGAGCTGTATCTGACCGGTGATCAGGTGGTTCTCGGTTACCTCAATCGTATGCAGCTCACTGCCGAGCGATTCGTGGCCGATCCGTTCGGGTCGGGCACGCGGATGTACCGGACCGGCGACCGGGTGCGGCGGCTGGCCGACGGCAGGCTCGTCTACCACGGCCGCGGCGACTTCCAGATGAAGGTCCGCGGGATGCGCGTGGAACCGGGCGAGGTCGACGCGGTGCTCAACACGTATCCGGGTGTGGCCAACTCGCTGAGCATGGGTGTGCCCGGTCCGGCCGGTGCGACGGTCCTGGTGTCGTATGTGACCCCGGTCAAGGGCAGCACGCTCTTCCCCGACGACGTGATCGACTTCGCGGCGCAGTCGCTGCCTTCGCACATGGTGCCGCAGTCGGTGGTCGTGGTCGACGAGTTCGCGCTGACCCCGGTCGGCAAGATCGACCGTTCGAAGCTGCCGACCGCCGACTTCACGCGGGTGACCGACTTCGTCGCGCCGCGCACCCAGCTCGAAAGTGTCATCGCCGACGTGTTCGCGCAGACGCTCGGACTTGAGCGGGTCAGCGTCCACGACGGGTTCTTCGAACTCGGCGGCAACTCACTGTCGGCCACCAAGCTCGCGGCGGCGCTGTCCAATGTGATCGGGCGTCCGGTTCCGGTGAAGACGCTCTTCGAGGCGCCCAGCGTTGCCGGCATGTCCGAGGCCATCGGAACGCTGACCGCGGGCCACATCATGCCACCGCTGGTCGCCCGGCAGCGGGCCGAGCTCGTGCCCGTGTCGGATGCGCAGCGCGGAATGTGGCTGCTCAACCGGGCCGATCCCGATTCGGCCGCCTACAACATCGCGTTCGCGCTACGCCTGGTCGGCGACCTCGATCTCGGTGCTCTGCGGGCCGCCGCCGGTGACTTGATCCGCCGTCAGGAGGTGCTGCGCACCAGCTACCCGATGATCGACGGGATGCCCACCCAGGTGATCCGCCCCGCCGACGAGGTGGTGGCAGGACTCGAACTCACCCCGATCGACGTGCGCGGACCGCTGAACGCGGCGATCGCCGAGATCACCGGCAAGGGTTTCGACGTGGTCACCGCGCCGCCTATGCGGCTGGCGCTTCTCCGTGTCGGTCCGGCCGAGCACGTGATGGTGTTCGTCATCCATCACATAGGCGGCGACGGCTCGTCGCTCGGACCGCTCGCGCGCGACTTCATGGCCGCGTACTCGGCCCGGGCCGCGGGCCATGCGCCGTCATGGCAGCCGCTGCGGGTCCAGTACGCCGACTACGTGCAGTGGCAGGCCGAGCGTCTGGCCATGCGCGACGACGACGGGGTACCGGAACGCGACCGGCAGATGGCCTACTGGAAGCACCGTCTGGCGGGGGCGCCCGAGCGTCTCGACCTGCCCAGCGACCGGCCCCGTCCGGCCGTGCCCACATTCGGCGGTGCGCGTGTCGGATTCGAGATCCCGGCCCGGCTCGTCAACGCTCTCGAAGGCATCGCTCGCGCGCGCAACACGACCCTGTTCATGGTCACCCATGCGGCACTGGCGATCCTGCTGACCCGACTGAGCGGACGTAACGACGTTGTCATCGGGACCCCGTACGCGGGGCGCTCGATGCCCGCCCTCGACGACATCGTGGGAATGTTCGTCAACACGCTGGCTCTGCGCACCGAGATCGATCCGGCCGAACCGTTCTCCGGTCTCATCGAACGGGTCCGTAGCAACGATCTTGCCGACATGGCGCACACCGACGTCTCGTTCGAGTCGGTGGTGGCCGAACTCGGCATCGCGCGCAGTGCGTCGTTCAATCCGGTGTTCCAGGCGATGTTCGCCTTCCAGAATCTGGAGTTCCCGGTGGTCGAGCTGGCCGGCCTGGAGATCTCTCCGCTCTCGGAGGAACTGGTCGCGGCCAAGGTCGATCTGCAGCTGACGCTGCTGCCGGGAGATGCCGGTGTGACCGATCACGGCGCCCCGATGCGTGGTGAGTTCGTTTACGCCACAGATCTTTTCGACGAGGCGACGATCGACCGGCATGCTCGCCGCTATCTTCGCGTGCTCGAGGAGATCTGCGCCGACCCGCAGATCGTGGTCGGCGACATCTCGATCGCCACGGACGAGGAGCGTGCGGCGGCCGGTACGTCGGCTCAGGAGGATCAGCCGCTGCCCGCGTTGGTGGCGGCCGCGGCACTGCGTTCGCCCGACGGCACGGCGTTGAGCCGGGACGGGGTCACGGTCACCTTCCAGGCGCTGGCCGAGATGACCGCCGCCATGTCGGCCGCGCTGCCCGATCCGGACTCGGCATTCGTCACCGCGTTGATGAGTCTGGCGCAGAGTCTGGCCGGAGGCGATGCCGAAGAACTCGGTGATGCGCTCGAGGAGATCCGGCGCCGGGCAGCGGGCGGACGCGAGATGGACCAGGGCAACGTGGTCTGAGCCGGGGATGACAGATAGTCGTGAGAGCGTGCTGGCTTTCTCGCGGGTGTGGGGATCGGCAGCGCCCTCGACCGTCGACCTGATCGCGTGTGCCGCGGCGGTTGATCCCGGCCGCGTCGCGGTGGCCGACACCCCGGTGCTCACCTTCGGTCAGTTGCATGAGCAAGTTACAGTGACCGCGGAAGTCCTTGTGGCGCAAGGTCTGGATACCGATGCCGCGGTGGGTGCCATCCTTACGGCGGTCCTGATGCGCGCCGGTGGTGATGCTGCCGGTGTGGCGGCACGGGTCCCCGAGGAGGTCACCCGGGTTCGCGAGTCGGCCCGATCGGTGGTCGGGCATGCCGATCTGGGCTCGCTGGCCGGTGTACTGCGGGTCGTGGCCGCCCGGAACCCGGACCGGGTCGCGGTCGTCGACACCTCGGGTGCCGCGCTGACCTACCGTGAACTGGACGCCCGTTCCGATGAACTCGCCGCGGGCCTGCTCCGGCGCGGTGCGGGCACCGGGACATTGGTGGGTGTGGGTGTCGACCGGGGCGCCGAACTGATCACCGTGCTATTGGCGGTGCTCAAGGCCGGGGCCGGGTATGTGCCGCTCGACACCGGTCACCCGGTCGACCGGATCAGCACCGTGGTGGCGGACGCGGAACCGGTGCTGGTGATCTCGGACGCGTCCGTGGTGGACAGCTGGTCGGCGGCGTTGGACGTCCGGTGTGTGCTGGCGAGTGACCTGGCCGGGGATGACCTGGCCGGCGGCGATGGGGATACCGGCGAGCCGGCGTTGCCGACGCGGATCGATCCGGGGCTGCCCGCGTACGTCATGTACACCTCGGGTACGACGGGGGTGCCCAAGGGCGTGGCGGTGTCCCATCGCGCTGTGCTGGCGTTACTGGCGACGATGATCGGTGAATACGACATATCGCCGGACGACGTGTGGGCGGGGTTCACATCCTTCGGTTTCGACGTGTCGGTCGCCGAGATGTGGCTGTCCCTGGCGTGCGGCGGACGATTCGTGGCGATCGACTTCCTGACCTCACGATCGGCCGGTGATTTCGTGGCCATGCTGGGCCGCGAGGGGGTGTCGGTGGTCAACATGACCCCGTCGGCCTTCTACGAGATCGCCGGTGCAGTACGCGGCGGGGGCTTTCCCTCGTGCGTGCGGATCATGATGCTCGCGGGGGAGGCACTGGACATCACCCAGGTACGGCGCTGGTTCGCCGATCGTGATGCCGAAGGGGTCATCGGGCCGCGCCTGAACAATATGTACGGACCGACGGAGGCGACCGTCTATGCCACGCGCCGTGAACTGACGCGGGAGTTCGTCGAGGAGACCCCGGCCGGCGATGTGGGCGGCGCCCTGCCCGAAACCCGCTTGTACGTGCTGGATTCGCGGCTGGCGGCGGTACCCGACGGGGTGCCTGGAGATGTGTACCTCGCCGGCGCCCAGTTGGCCGACGGCTACGCGCATCGTCCGGCGCTCACCGCCGCACGCTTCGTCGCGGACCCTTTCGGCGGTGCCGGCGACCGAATGTACCTTACCGGCGACGTGGGCCTGCTGCGGGACGGGAGTCTGGAATTTCTGGGACGCTCCGACGACCAGGTGAAGCTGCGCGGCTATCGGATCGAACTCGGTGAGGTGGAGTCGGTGATGTCGGCGGCGCCCGGCGTGGTAGCCGCGGCCGCCGACGTCTACGGCGACGAGCGATCCACCGACCGACTGGTGGGTTATGTCACGGGCGCCGGGGCCACCGGCGAGTCGGTCCGGGAGTTCGTCCGCACCCGGCTCCCCGACTACATGGTTCCCGACGTGGTGATGATCCTTGCACGGCTGCCGCTGACGCTGAACGGCAAGCTCGACCGGCGCGCATTGCCCGCGCCGGTCTTCGGCGCCGCCGCGGAATACGTTGCCCCGCAAGGCTCCGTCGAGGTGACCGTCGAGCAGATCTGCGCGCGGGTGCTCGGTGTGGAACGGGTGAGCGTCGTCGAGTCGGTCTTCGACGTCGGCGGCAACTCGATGCTGGCGGCCAGGATAGTGGCGCGGGTGTGCGACGAGTTCGGCGTCGACCTGAACCTCCGCGACCTGTTCGATGAGCCCACCGTGCGGGGGCTCGCTGTGCGGGTGGCCCGGGCGAACGCCGGATTGCCCGCGGTGACAGCGGTTTCGCCACGGCCCGAACGGATTCCGCTGTCGTTCGCGCAGGCGCGGATGTGGTTCGTCAACCAGCTGGACACTGCCTCGTCGGCATACAACATCCCGCTCGTCCTGCGTATCACCGGCACGCTGGACGTCGAGGCGCTGCGACAGGCGGTGGTCGACGTCGTCATCCGTCACGAGGTGCTGCGCACGGTGTTCGCACCCACCGGATCGGGTGCTGGGGACGCGCCCGGCGACGACCAGCCCTGCCAGCTCATCGCGGACCCGGAATCGATTACGGGGCAACTTGATTGGTCGGTGGTCGAGGATCGGTCCGGGATCGATGAGGCGGTCGGCCGCGGATTCGATGTATCCACGAACTGGCCGATCCGGGTCCGCGTCTGCCGGACCGGGGTCGCCGAACATCTGCTGGCGATCGTCGTGCACCACATCGCCGCCGACGGTGAATCGCTGGCGCCGCTGGTGTCGGACCTGCTGACGGCGTACGGCGCACGGACGCGCGGCGCGGTGCCCGACATCGAACCGCTCGCGGTCCAGATGGCGGACTATGCGATCTGGCAGCGCGAGGTGCTCGGCACCGTCGACGACGTGGATTCGGTCATCGGTCGCCAGTTCGGGTATTGGCGCGAGCAGCTGGCGGGGGTACCCGATGTTCTCGAACTCCCCACGGACCGGCCGCGCCCGACGGTCGCGTCCGGGCGGGGCGACCGCGTCGGATTCGAGATACCCGTTCCTGTCGGCCGCCGGATCGATGCGCTGGCACGCGGGCGGGGGGTCACACCGTTCATGGTGGTGCATGCCGGTCTGGCCGTGTTGCTCGCCAGGCTCAGCGCATCCGGGGATATCGCCATCGCCACACCCATCGCCGGCCGCGGCCAGGCGGCGCTCGATCCGGTCGTGGGTATGTTCGTGAACACACTCGTACTGCGTACGGCGGTGTCCGCGGAACTGACGATGGACGAGCTGCTGGACTGTGTCAAAGCCACCGACCTCGACGCCTTCGCGCATGCGGACGTGCCGTTCGAGAACATCGTCGAGCAGTTGGTGCCGCATGCCGGACAGGCGTACGAACCGCTCGCCCAGGTGATGCTGTCGTTCAATCCGACCGGTGACCTGGCCGATTTGGACCTCACCCTGCCCGGGATCGAGGTCCGTGCCGTGGATCCGGGGCAGCGGGCGGCGCAACGTGATCTGACGGTGTCCCTGGTTCCGGGGGCGGGTTCGGGTCTGTGGCACGGTTCGCTCGGCTATGCGACCGACCTGTTCGACCGTTCGACGATGGTGGTCTTCGCCGAACGGTTCATCCGTGTTCTGGATGCGCTGACCGCCGATCCGGCGATGGCCGTCGGTGACGTCGATATCCTGACCGACGGCGACCGGGCGATGCTGGCACGGTTGCCCGCGCCGGTGACCGCCACCGCGCACGCACAGTCGTCGCTGGCCGGGATATTCGCCGATTCCGCTGCAGCCCATCCTGATTCGATCGCGGTGACGGCGGGAGAGATGTCGCTGACCTATGCCGAATTGGATACCCGATCCCGCGCGGTCGCGTCGGGACTGCGCGCTCGCGGTGTCCGGGCCGGTGATCTGGTGGGGGTCGCCACCGCCAGGTCGGTGGACCTGGTCGCCTCGATCATCGGCATCTTGCGGGCGGGCGCGGCCTATGTACCGCTCGACCTCACCAATCCGGTCGGGCGGCTGGCCCATATCGTGTCCGACTCAGGTGTGGGTGTAGTGCTGACCGACGCGTCGTCGTCGGCCCACCCGCTCTGGGAGGCGGCGGGCGACGGCGTTGTCGTTGCCGACGTCGCAGACCTGATCTCGGCCCCCCGGGTTGCCGTTGATGATCCGGTTTCCGTTGCGGTGCCGTCTGATTCGCGTGCCTACGTGATCTATACGTCGGGTTCGACGGGGCTGCCGAAGGGCGTCGAGGTGACTCACCGCGACGTGCTCACCCTGCTCGATGCTGCGTCGGCCGACTTCGATTTCGGTTCCGGCGACGTATGGACGATGTTCCATTCCTACGCATTCGACTTCTCGGTGTGGGAGCTGTGGGGGCCGCTGTTCCACGGCGGGCGCTGCGTCATCGTCGATCGGGACCTGGCCCGCGACCCGGAAGTGTTCGTGGATCTGCTTGTGGCAGAAGGAGTGACGGTACTCAATCAGACGCCGTCGGCGTTCTATCAGCTCATCGACGTGCGTCGGCGCGGTGCTGCGGGTCGGCGGTGGCCGGTGCGCTACATCGTATTCGGCGGCGAGGCACTGAGTTTCGAGCAGGTGCGGCGCTGGTTCGACCTGTTCGGAGACGATGAAGCCCGGCTGGTCAACATGTACGGCATCACCGAAACCACTGTGCACGTGAGTTTCCGCGAGCTCGATCGTGCGGCGGTGTCGGCGGGTGACGGATCGCTGATCGGTAGGCCGCTGTCCTCGTTGGGTATTCACGTCCTCGATGCCCGGCTGCGGCCGGTACCGATGGGTGTGGCCGGCGAGATGTACGTGGCCGGTGGACAATTGGCGCAGGGCTACCTTTCCCGCCCCGACCTCACCGCCACCCGGTTCGTCGCCGACCCGTACGGGCCGCCCGGATCGCGGCTGTATCGAACCGGTGACGTCGCCCGGCGCGTGGCGGGGGACGACGGAAACGGGGATATCGAGTATCTTGGCCGTGCGGATTCGCAGGTTCAGTTGCGCGGCTTCCGGATCGAATTCGGTGAGGTCGAGGCCGGGCTGCTCGCCACCGAGGGCGTGGTGGCCGCGGCGGCACGCATCGTGGACATGCCGGTGATCGGGGAGCAGCTCATCGGATACGTCGTCGCCGCCGACGGCGCCGAACCCGACGTCGGTGCGGTGCGCGAACGCGCCGCGGATCTCGTACCCGCGTACATGGTGCCCGCCACCGTACTGGTCGTCGACGCCCTGCCGCTGACCGCGAACGGAAAGCTCGACCGCGAGGCCTTGCCCGTGCCCGAATTCGGTGCCGCGACAGCTGGTTTCACCGCGCCGGAGACCGCCCAGGAGATCCTCGTCGCCCAGGCGTTCGCCGAGGTCCTCGGTCTGCCTAGGGTCGGCGTTACCGATTCGTTCTTCGACATCGGCGGCAATTCGCTGTCGGCGACCAGGCTCGCGGCGCGGATCGCCGTGGTCCTGGGCGTCGGGGTGGCGATCCGCGACGTGTTCGCCACGCCGACGGTCCGGGAACTGATCGAGCAGGTGGCCGACAACGAGCTCGCCCCGGGGCCGGTGACCGCCCTCGCCGTGCGTCCCGACCCGATCCCGGTGTCGTTCGCGCAGCAGCGCATGTGGTTCATCAACAGGTTCGACCCCGACGCCCCGACCTACAACATTCCCGTCGTCCTGAAGATCACCGGTGCACTCGACGTACCGGCGGTCCGCGCGGCGATGATCGACGTCATCGACCGTCACGAGGTGCTGCGCACCACCTTCCCGGCGATCGACGGTGTGCCTTGCCAGCGGATCGGTTCGGCCGCGGAGTTCGACGCGCGCGGGGTGTGGCAGGTCGTCGATTCGCGGCAGGCGGTGCTCGACGCCGTGTCGACGGGATTCGATGTGGCGCAGCAGTGGCCGATCCGGGTGTGCGTCTGGCGTAAGTCCGGCGACGTGCACGTACTCGCCGTCATCATTCATCACATCGCCGGCGACGGTGAATCACTGCATCCGCTGCTCAGAGACTTCGTGGCGGCGTACACGGCCCGTGCGCAGGGACATGTACCCGAATTCACGCCGCTGGCGGTGCAATTCGCCGACTTCGCCGTCTGGCAGCACGACGTGCTCGGTCCCGCTTCCGACGAACACTCGGTGATCGGGCGTCAACTCGAGTACTGGCGCGGCCAACTCGCCGGTCTGCCCGACGTCCTGGAGCTTCCCACGACCCGTCCGCGGCCATCGGTGGCGTCGATGGCCGGTGGCCGGGTCGAGTTCGCGATACCCGCCGATGTGGGCGACCGGATCAACTCTGTCGCAAGAGATCTGGGCGCCACCCCGTTCATGGTGGTACACGCGGCGTTCGCGGTGCTGATGGCCCGGCTCAGTGATACCACCGACATCGCAGTGGCCACACCGATCGCCGGGCGCGGTCAGCCCGTGCTCGACCCGCTGGTCGGCATGTTCGTCAACACCCTCGTCCTGCGCACCGAGGTCGATCCCGCCGGCCGGTTCACCGAACTGCTCGAGCAGGTGCGGCACGTCGACCTCGACGCCTTCGCCCACGCCGACGCGCCCTTCGAGACTGTCGTCGAGGCGCTGAATCCGGTACGGTCGGAGGCTTTTTCGCCGCTGGCACAGGTGATGCTGTCGTTTGATCCGACGGCGGCAGTGGCCGACGCGGACATCACGGTCGCGGGCCTGACCGTAGAACCGGTGCGTCCACCGAACATTCCCGCGCAGCTGGATCTGATCGTCATCATCGAGACCGGGCTCGCGGGTGAGCCGTGGCGGTGTGCGGTCGGCTACGCCACCGACCTGTTCGACGATTCTTCGGTCGAGACCATCATGGAGCGGTTCGTCCGCGTCCTGGACGCGGTCACCGCCGCCCCGGAGGCCGCCGTCGGTGATGCCGACATTCTGATCGACTCCGATCACGCGCATCCGGTGGTCGAGGAGGTGCCGCGGCCCGGGCCCGCCGCCGGGTCTCTGGTGGACGTGTTCACCCGGTCCGTCGGAGCCTACGGCGAGCGGATCGCGGTGTCGGCCGGAACGGATGCGGGACTGTCCTACTCCCAGCTCGACGCACGCTCGGACACGGTCGCCGCCGCCCTGGTGGATTCCGGTGTGCGGCCGGGTGATCCGGTGGGTGTGGCCACTGACCGGTCGGTGGATCTGGCCGTGGCCATCCTGGGCGTGCTCAAGGCAGGCGCCGGGTACGTCCCGCTGGACATGAGCTATCCGGTGGCACGGCTGGACTACTACGTCACCGATTCGGCGGTGTCGGTGATCGTGACGGACGCATCGACGGACGGCCATCCGCTGTGGGAGGCCACCGCAGGCCGGGCCCGCCGCCTCGACCTCGCCGATCTCACAGCGCGCGAAGCGGTCGCTGTCCCGCTTCCGGTTGCGGTGCAGCCGGATTCACTGGCATACGTCATCTACACCTCTGGGTCGACGGGACGACCCAAGGGGGTCGAGATCACCCATCGAAACGTACTGACCCTGCTCGGCGCCGCGGCCGCCGACTTCGACTGCGGTCCGGAAGACGTGTGGACGATGTGCCATTCGTACGGATTCGACTTCTCGGTCTGGGAGCTGTGGGGTGCGCTGGCGACCGGTGGCCGGTGCGTGATCGTCGACCGCGACACGGTGCGCGACCCAGCCCTCCTGGTCGAACTCGTAGCCGCACAACGCGTGACGGTACTGAGTCAGACCCCGTCGGCCTTCTACCCGTTCATCGACGCCCGCAGCCGCCGGCACGGGCCGATCGCCCTGCGATATGTGGTGTTCGGCGGTGAGGCGCTCAGTCCCCAGCGCGTGCGGCGCTGGTGGGAACTGTTCCCGGGCGACCAGGCCCGCCTGATCAACATGTACGGGATCACCGAGACCACCGTGCACGTCACTTTCCGTGAACTGACCCCGGATTCGGTGCCGGTCGGGGATCGCTCGCTGATCGGCCGGCCGCTGTCGTCGCTGCGAGTTCACATCCTCGACAGCCGGCTTCGGCCCGTGCCGGTCGGTGTGCGCGGTGAGATCTACGTATCCGGTGACCAATTGGCCCGGGGATACACCGGCCGCGCGGACATCTCGTCGGAAAGGTTCGTCGCCGACCCGTTCTCCGGTGACGGGCGGCGGATGTACCGGACCGGTGACACGGCCCGCCGCGTGGACGGCGGCAAGCGCGGTGATATCGAGTGCAGTGATATTGAGTGCAGTGATATTGAATACTTGGGCCGCAACGACTTTCAGGTTATGCTACGTGGTTTCCGGATCGAGCTCGGTGAGATCGAGGCCGCGATGGAGTCGGCCGACGGCGTGAATCGTGCGGTCACCGGATTCGCCGGCGACGCGATCGTTGGATATGTGGTGCGCGAGCCGGGCGCCACCGTCGATCGGGATGTGGTGGTCGCGGCGGTTGCCCGGCGGGTGCCGGCGTACATGGTGCCCGCTGCCGTCGTCGTGCTCGATGACCTGCCGCTGACCGCCAACGGCAAGCTGGACCGTGCGGCGCTGCCCGTCGTCGAGCTGACCGGCGGGTCCGGTGCTCACGCGGCTCCGCAGAATCCGGCGGAAACCCTTGTGGCCCAGGTCTTCGCCGAACTTCTCGACGTCGACCGGGTGTCGGTCACCGACTCGTTCTTCGATCTGGGCGGTAACTCACTGTCTGCGATGCGGCTGGCCGCACGGGCCTCGGACGCACTCGGGGTGACCGTGTCGGTGCGTGATGTGTTCACCGCACCGAGCGTGCGTGAGCTGGTGGCCGCGGTGTCGGGGAACGGCTCCGCGCTGCCGCCGGTCGTGTCGGCCGTCACCCGGCCCGAACGGATCCCGTTGTCCGGTGCGCAGACCAGGATGTGGTTCGTCAACAGGCTCGATCCGGAGTCCAGCGCGTACAACATCCCGCTGGGTCTGCGGATGCGTGGACCGGTCGACGCCGTAGCGGTCCGCGCGGCGTTCGGTGACGTCCTCGGCCGCCACGAGGTGCTGCGTACCAGGTATCCGGCCGACGAGTCCGGGCCCTATCAGGACATCCTGGATCCGGAATCGGCTGCATGGCAACTTGATTGGCGTATCGTTGCCGATCCCGCCGAACTGCGGGGTGCGGCCGTGGCGGGTTTCCACGTCGACGCCGATCTGCCCGTGCGGGTGCGGTTCTTCCGGGATGCGGACAGTGCCGAATCGGAGATCCTGGTCGTCGTCCACCACATCGCGTGCGACGGCGAATCCGTGCGGGTCCTGCTCCAGGATCTGGTGACGGCGTATGCCGCGCGCGCCGCCGGCGGCGCGCCCGATTGGGAGCCGCTGCCGGTGCAGTACGCCGACTTCGCCCTGTGGCAGCGCGAGATCCTCGGCGGTACAAACGATCACGGGGTTCCGGGCGGCCAGCTGGGCTACTGGCTCCGGCATCTGGCAGGTCTGCCGGCGGTTACCGACCTGCCCATGGACCGGCCACGTCCGGCGGTGGCGGACGCCGGCGCCGGCGTGGTGCGCCTGACGGTGCGCGCGGACATCGCCGCCGCGGTCGCCCCGTGCGCGGCACACCACCGGGTGACTCCGTTCATCGTGTTCCACACCGCTCTCGCGCTGACCGTCGCACGGATGACCGGGGTGTGGGATGTGGTGATCGGCACGCCGATCGCGGGCCGGGCAGACCGGGCGCTCGACCGCGTTGTCGGGATGTTCGTCAATACGCTCGTCCTGCGGACGGCGTTCGATCCGGCGGCCACGGTCACCGAGGCCCTGGCGGTGGCCCGGCGCATCGACCTTGACGCGTTCGCCTACTCCGAGGTGCAGTTCGACCAACTGGTCGACCTGCTTGTGCCCGACCGGCCCACGGCCTACTCCCCGTTGTTCCAGATCGCCCTCACCTACACCTCAGGTGACCTGGAGATCTTCGACGCGGCGCGCACGGTGGGCAGTAGGGCGGGAGGTGACCTGACGGTTGAGCCGGTAGTACCCGATGTCGTTGAGGCGAAGACTGACCTGATGCTGAGCGTGCACGAGGGTTCCGGGCATACCGAGGTCGAAATCACCTACGCGACAGCACTGTTCGACGAAGCCAGTATCGTCCGGTTCGGCCTGGTGTGGGAACGCATCCTCGAAGCGATCGTGAGGAGCGGCTCCGTGGGTGACAACCCCGCCGACCCGGCGATCGGCGATATCGACATCCTCGATACGTTCTCGCAGGATACCGGGCAACCGGCCGACCCGGCCACCCTCCCCGGCCTGCTCGCCGCCCGTGACCTCGATCCCGGTCATCCGGCACTGCTCGGCGACGGCATCAACATCGGGTACGCCGAGTTCGAGGCACGCACCAACCGGGTGGCGCGGGCCCTGATCGCCCGCGGTGTCGGCCCGGGCGATGTCGTCGTCGTCGGGCCGATCGGGGCCGTGGACGAGGTGGTCGCCACCTGGGGTGTCCTCAAGTCGGGTGCGGCCCCTCTGGGCGCAGGCGGCGACGCGGCGGGTATGGCTCTCCCGTCCTATTGGCCGCGGGTGCGGCTGTGGATCGGGCCGGGCGGCCCGGACGGCATCGAGCAAGGCGGCATCGCCGACCTCGACGATGCCGCGCTGTCGTCCGCGCCGATCACCGCCACCGAACGCACCGCTCCCGTACATCCCGCCGGCGTCGCGGTGCTGGCATGGCAAGGCGCCGGCGCACCGCCGGTGGCGTTGACCCACGCGGGACTATCGATGGTGGTGGCGGAGAACCTGAAAGTCACCGGCACGCTTGCCACCGACCCCGATACGCGGATCGTCGCGACGGCCACACCGGGCACGATCGGCGCACTGCGCGAGTCGCTCGCCGCGATCGCCGCGGGACACACCCTGGTGCTCGTTCCCGGTATCCCGGGGGCCGGTGACCGCATCGGCGCCGCGATCGCCCGCCACGCCGTGACGGACCTGTGGACTTCATTCGCCGATCTGAAGGCGATCGACCCGGAGCTGCTGGAGTCGGTGCGGAATCTGACGTTCGTCGGCGAGCCCGGTGCCGCGGAGCTGTCCGGACCGTGGAAGACACGCGGTCGGCGGATGTTCACCCTGTTCGGGCCCGCAGAGGTGGCCGGGGCGGCGACGGCGGCGAGGTTGCGCCCGGGCAAGGACGTCGGGGTGGGCAAGCCTGTCGACGGTGTCGTCGTCCGGGTGCTCGACGACCGCCTGGCGGCCGTCGACACCGGCGTGGAGGGCGCCCTCTATGTCGGCGGCAACGGGCTGGGCACGGGCTATCCCGGTGACGCCGCGTCGACGTCGATGGTCTTCGTCGCCGACCCCGCGGGCGGACCGGGCGACCGGATCTTCGCCACCGGGCTGCGGGCACAGATTGATAAGTCGGGCAATATCCGCATTCATGATACGGCCGGGGATTTGGACCGGTGAACGTATCGGCGATCGGACAGTGGCGTATCGTCGGACGGTTGATGTCGTTGAGTCCGTCGGTACGCCGCACGGTGGAGACAGATGTGAGGGGAGCTGGTTTGGCGTGACGGGTGTGGGTGAGGTTGCTGCCGCGTTCAGCCGTGTCTGGGGTCCTGCCCCGGCGACGGTGGACCTGGTGGCGTTCGCCGCGACGATTGCGCCAGACTCGGTCGCCGTCGACGGTGTCGCCGGACCCGTGTCGTTCGCGCAGCTCAACACACAACTGTCGCTGACCGCCAGGGTTCTCGCAGCTCAGGGCATCGACACCGACGCGGCCGTCGGGGCCGCGGTGACCCCCGCCCTCCCGGTCGCGGGACTATCGCCCGAGGCCGTGGCCGCACAGACCAGGGAGACGGTGGCCGCGATCCGGGCGCGAGCCCTCGGCTACGCGGGCAGCACCGACCTCGCCTCCCTGCCCGGTATCTTCCGGTCGGTGGCGGCCCGCTTCGGGGAGCGCACCGCCCTCACCGACGAACACGGACGCACGGTCACCTATACCGAGCTCGACGGTTTGTCCGACGATCTGGCCGCCGGCCTGCTGGCCGCCGGCGCCGGACCCGAGAAGCTGGTCGGCGTCGCCCTGCCCCGCAGCATCGACCTGGTCGTCGCACTGCTGGCCGTGGTCAAGACCGGGGCGGGTTACCTGCCACTCGATCAGACCCACCCGGTCGACCGCCTGCAGATGGTCGTCGACGACGCCGACCCGGTTCTGGTGCTCACCGACGAAGCGACCATCGGGCAATGGTCCGGCCTCGGTGCCGAACTGGTCACCGTCGCCGGGCAGCGCGCCCTGGCCACCGACGACCACCGGGCCGCGCTGCCCACCCGGATCGACAGCGCGCACCCTGCCTACGTCATGTACACCTCCGGGTCCACCGGCCGCCCGAAAGGCGTGGTCATCAGCCATGCCGACGTGGTCAATCTGCTGTCGGCGATGGGCCGCGAATACGACTACTCGCCCGACGACGTGTGGGCGATGTACACCTCCTATGCCTTCGACGTCTCGGTCAGCGAGGTCTGGGTGTCGCTGTGCTGGGGCGGTCGCCTGGTGGTTCTGGACTACCTGACCACGCGGACGCCGCCGGATCTGGTGCGGGTGCTCGACGCCGAGCGGGTGACGGTGATCAACATGACACCGTCGGCGTTCTACCAGTTGGCCGAGGCCGTGCGGGAGCCGTCGGTCCGCACATTCCCCGCGTCGGTGCGGTCGATGATCCTGGCCGGTGAGGCACTCGACTTCCTGCAGGTTCGGCGCTGGTTCGCCGATCGGGAACGCTGCGAGGGCAGCGCCGGACCGCAGCTGAACAATATGTACGGGCCTACCGAGGCCACCGTCTACTCCACCCGCCGCGAGCTGACCCCGGATTTCGTGGCGGCCACATCGGCGAGCGACATCGGCGCCGCACTGCCCGGTGTGCGTGCGTACGTGCTCGACTCACGGCTCGTCAAGGCACCCGACGGGGTGCCCGGGCACCTGTACCTGGCCGGTGGGCAACTCGCCCGCGGCTATGCCGACCGGTACGAACTGACCGCCACCCGGTTCGTCGCCGACCCCTTCGGCAGCCCGGGCGACCGCATGTACCAGACCGGCGACGTCGCGCTGATCCGTGACGGCGGCATCGAATACCTCGGCCGCGCCGACGACCAGGTGAAGCTGCGCGGCTTCCGGATCGAGCTCGGCGAGGTGGAGGCCGCGCTGCTGGCCGCGGATGGGGTCAGCGCGGCGGCGGCGGCCGTACATTCGCGCGACGGTTTCCCCGATCAGCTCGTCGGCTATGTCACCGCGGGCTCGGCGGCCGGTGAACTGGTCCCCGCGGATATCAAACGTGTTGTCGCGGGCAAGGTTCCCGAGTACATGGTGCCGGACGTGATCACGGTACTCGATGAGCTTCCGCTCAATGTGAACGGCAAGCTCGACCGCCGGGCACTGCCGGCGCCGGTCCTGGTGTCAGCGGTCGAATTCGTCGCACCCGCAACCGATGCCGAGGCCACGCTGGCGAAGATCTTCGCCGAGGTACTGGGGCTGGAGAAGATCAGCGTCGTCGAGTCCGTGTTCGACATGGGCGGCAACTCGCTGCTGGCGGCGCGCATCGTCGCCCGCGTCTGCGACGACATGGGTGTCGACCTGAACCTGCGCGACCTGTTCGAGGCACCCACGGTACGCGGCTTCGCCGAGCGGGTGGCCGGCGCCGACGCGGGACTCGGCGCGGTGGTGGCGGTGGTGCCGCGACCGGCCAGGGTGCCGCTGTCGTTCGCGCAGGCACGGATGTGGTTCATCAATCAGCTCGATACCACCTCGCCCGCCTACAACATTCCCGCGGTGCTTCGGGTGTCGGGACCGCTGGACATCGGAGCGCTGCGGCTGGCGGTCGGCGATCTCGTCGCCCGCCATGAGATCCTGCGCACTTCGTTCCCCGCCCCGGACGGTGAACCGTTCCAGCTCGTCGGTGACGTAGCCGAACTCGACGCCCGTGACGTGTGGCGGGTGGCCGGGTCGCCCGGCGAACTGCTGGGCGCCATCTCCGAGGGTTTCGACGTGACCACGGATTGGCCTTTGCGGGTGCGTATTTCGGCCGACCCGGAGGACGCCTCACGGCATCTGCTGGCCGTCGTCGGCCATCATATCGGCGTCGACGGCGAATCCGTGCTGCCGCTGGTGAGTGATCTGCTTGCCGCATATGCCGCCCGGATCGACGGGCGCGCACCGGAATTCGCTCCGCTGGCCGTGCAGTTCGCCGACTACGCCATCTGGCAGCACCGGGCGCTCGGCGGTGCCGGCGATCCGGGCTCGGTGGTGGCTCGCCAATTGGCCTACTGGCGTGAACAATTGGCGGGTCTGCCGGATGTGCTGAACCTGCCCGCGGATCATCGCCGGCCCAAGGTTGCCTCCTACCACGGCGCCCAGGTCCGCGGTGAGGTGCCGGCCGCGGTGGCGGCACAGATCCTGGAGGTGGCGCGTACCCATGACGCCACCCCGTTCATGGTGGTGCACGCGGCGCTCGCGGTCCTGCTGGCCCGACTCAGCGCAACTCACGACATCGCCGTCGCCACCCCGATCGCCGGCCGCGGCCAGGCCGTCCTCGAACCGCTCGTCGGCATGTTCGTCAACACCCTGGTACTGCGTACCCAGACCTTCTCGGGCGAGACGTTCACCGAGTTCCTGCACGCGGTGCGGGGCGTCGACCTCGACGCGTTCGGGCATTCGGAGGCCCCCTTCGAATCGGTCGTCGAGGCACTGGATCCTGTTCGTTCCGAGGCCTTCTCGCCGCTCGCACAGGTGCTGCTGTCGTTCGATCCGGCGGCCTCTGCCGCCGGCGCCGACATCGCGGTGGGCGGCCTGGAATTCAGCCCGGTCGGGCTGCCGGTGATTCCCGCGCAACTGGACCTGTCGGTGATCGTGTCGACCGCGGCCGCCGGCGATCCGTGGTCGCTGGCCCTGACCTACGCCACCGATCTGTTCACCGAGCCGACGGCCGCGACGATGCTGCGGCGGTTCGTCGCACTGCTCGAGGGGCTCACCGCCGATCCCGGGCTGCCGGTGGGGGAGGCCGGAATCGTCGACGCCGCTGAACGATCCGCGGTCCTGGCCGCGTCGCAGGGATCGGCGCAGCCGGTGCCGCCCGGCACCGTCGTCGATGTGATCGGGGCTCGCGCCGTCAGCTCCCCGGACAGTCCGGCGCTGCGCCACGACTCCCGTACGGTGACTTACGCTGAGTTCGGTTCACGCGTCAATACCCTTGCGAGGCAACTGATAACGCTGGGTGTCGGCCCCGATACCGCGGTCGCCGTGCTGATCGACCGCAGCGTCGAACTGCTCGTCGCCGTGCACGCGGTGCTCGCCGCCGGCGGCCAGTACGTGCCGATCGCGGCCGATGCGCCCGCCGAACGGGTCCGCTACATGCTGGACACCGCGGGCGCGGGCCTCGTCCTGGTGGCAGGCTCCGGTGTCACCAACCTGCCCGAGGGAGTCGGGACGGTCGTCGTCGACTGTTCCGGCGAGATCCATCCGGACTCGGCAGCAGCGGTCTGCGACGCAGAGCGTCTGGCGCCGCTGCGTCCGGACCACGCCGCATACACCCTGTTCACCTCGGGGTCGACGGGGCAGCCCAAGGGCGTCACGGTCTCGCACCGGGCGCTGCGCAACCGGTTGGAGTGGATGCGCGAGCAGTACGGGCTGTCGGCTTCCGACGTGTTCGTGCAGAAGACCCCGGCGACCTTCGACGTGTCGGTGTGGGAACTGCTGCTGCCGTTGGTCATCGGGTCGCCGCTGGTCATCGCCGCACCCGGCAGACATGGCGACGCGGACTATCTGGCCGCTCTCGTACGAGCAGAACAGATCACCGTGATGCACTTCGTGCCGTCGATGCTGTCGGCGTTCACCGATGTCCTCGGCGCGGACGGTCTCGCGGAGCTGACATCGCTACGGGTCGTGTTCACCTCCGGGGAGGCGCTCGGGACTTCGTCCGCACGGGCTCTGCTCACCGGGGTGCCCGCGGTGCGGCTGATCAACCTGTACGGACCCACCGAGGCCGCGGTCGACGTCACCGCCCATGAAGCACGGGTCGGCGACGAGGTCATCCCGATCGGTACGCCCGTACCCAACACGACGACGCTCGTGCTCGACGAACGCCTGCACCCGGTGCCCCCCGGCGTGATCGGCGAATTGTATCTCGGCGGTGTGCAGCTGGCCCGTGGTTATGCCGCGCGCCCGGACCTGACCGCCGAACGGTTCGTCGCCGATCCGCTGGGCCCCGATGGCGGACGCCTCTATCGCACCGGCGACCTGGTGCGCTGGACGGCTTCCGATGCGCTGGAATACTTGGGCCGTACCGACTTTCAGGTCAAGCTGCGCGGTCAGCGCCTCGAGCTCGGTGAGGTCGAGGCGGTGCTGGCCGCCGCGCCCGGCGTGGTGCACGCCGCCGCTGCCGTCGTCACCACCCCCGCCGGGGACCAGGTGCTGGCCGGATATCTGACGCCTGCCGATGTAGACGTCGCCGGCGTCACGGCGTTCGCCGCGCTGCGACTGCCGGAATTCATGGTGCCGACCGCATGGGTGCCACTCGCCGACGTGCCGCTCAGCGCCTCCGGAAAGCTCGACCGAAAACTGTTGCCGGAACCCGAGTTCGGCGTCCCCGGCGACGACTTCACCGAACCCGCCTCCGACGCCGAGGAACTCGTCGCGCAGGTGTTCGCCGACGTCCTCGGTGTCGACAGGGTGAGCGTCACGTCGTCGTTCTTCGACCTGGGCGGCAACTCGCTGGCCGCGATGCGCCTGGCAGCGCGCGCCGGCGACGCGCTCGGTGTCACGGTGACAGTGCGCGATGTGTTCTCCGCCGACACGGTTCGCGGCCTCGTCGCCGAGGTTGCCGGCCACGACCGGGTCTTGCCTCCGATCACCGCGATCGATCCGCGCCCGGACGTCATCCCGTTGTCGTTCGCCCAGGCCAGGCTGTGGTTCATCAACCAGTTCGACCCCACAGAGGCCACCTACAACGTGCCCGCGGTACTGCGGCTGACCGGCTCCGTCGACACCACCGCCCTGCGCGAAGCGGTGCGAGATGTGATCGCCCGGCACGAGGTGTTGCGCACGTCGTTCCCGGCGGTCGACGGCGAGCCCCGGCAGGTCGTCGGGCAACTCGACGAGTTCGACCGGAGCGAGGTCTGGCGGGTCGTCGACTCCGAGGCCGACATCGTGGCCGCCGTCTCCACCGGTTTCGACGTGTCCAAGACCTGGCCGCTGCGGGTGCGGCTGTACGAGCAGGCGTCCGGCGAGTACCTGCTCGCCGTCGTCGCCCACCACATCGCGGTCGACGGCGAGTCGATGCCGCCGCTGGTGGCCGACGTGGTGACCGCCTTCGCCGCCCGCAGCGGCGGGGCCGCGCCGGCGTGGGAGCCGCTGCCGGTGCAGTTCGCCGACTTCGCCCTGTGGCAGCATCGCGTTCTCGGTGATCCGGAAGCGGCGCAACGGGTTCGGCGTGACCCCCGGACAGGTGAGCGCGTCGTCCCGGATTCGGTGGTGGGGCGCCAGCTTGAGCGCTGGCGCGACCGGCTCGACGGGCTGCCCGAGGTGCTTGACATCGCCGGCGCCCGCCCGCGGCCCGTCGTCGCCTCCCATCGCGGTGCGCGGGTCGGTTTCACGCTCCCGGCGGCCGTCGGTGCCGAGATCGATGAGGTCGCACGCCGCCACCGGGCCACCCCGTTCATGGTGGTGCACGCGGCGCTGGCCGTGCTCCTGTCGCGGCTGAGCGCCACCGACGACATCGCGATCGCGGCGCCGGTCGCCGGTCGCGGTCAGCAAGTCCTCGACCCGCTCGTCGGCATGTTCGTCAACACGCTCGTGCTGCGCACCCAGGTCGATCAGCACGATTCGTTCACCGAACTGCTGCGCCAGGTCAGGGGCATCGATCTGGATGCCTACGCGAACGCCGACGTGCCGTTCGAGGTGGTCGTGGAGGCGCTCAATCCGGTTCGGAGCGAGGCATTCTCACCGCTGGCGCAGGTGTCGCTCTCGTTCGACCCGCAGGCCGGGATCGGCGCGGAGCTGTCCGTCGCCGGGGTCCGGGTGCAGCCGCTGGATCCGCCGTCGGCACCGGCCAAACTCGATATCGAGGTGGTGCTGTCGCCATCGGCGGACGGTACCGACTGGGCCGGATCCATCACCTACGCCACCGACCTGTTCGACGACTTCACGATGGCCGGGTTCGCCGAGCGGCTGGTCCGGCTGGTCGACGGCCTGACCGCCGACCCCGACGCCGCGGTCGGCGACGCCGACCTGATGACGGCGACCGATGAGCGCAGACTGCTCGACGCCGCGTCCGGGGGAACGGTCGACGTCGGAGCGGACTCGGTTACCGGGTTGCTGCGCAGATGTGTCGCCTCGGCGCCGGAGCAGATCGCGGTGTGTTCCGGGGACCGGTCGGTCAGTTACGCCGAACTGGGTGATCGGGTGAATGTGCTGGCGCGCGAACTCATTTCGTCCGGTGTCGGTCCCGACACCGCGGTCGGCATCCGGTTCGAGCGTTCGGTTGAGATGGTGGTGGCCCTGCACGCAGTGTGGGCAGCCGGCGGACAGTTCGTGCCCATCGCTCCCGACGCGCCCGCCGACCGGGTCGGCTACATCCTGGCCACCTCCGGCGCGTCGGTGCTGCTCACCGGGAATGCCGATGGCGCGGCGGGCATCGCCGGCTCCGACGGCGTCCGGGTGCTCGCCGGCTCCGATGGCGTCCGGGTGCTCACCGTCGACTGCTCCGGTGACGCCGTGCCCGCCGCCCCGGCAGTGACCGACGTCGATCGGATCGCCCCGCTGCGCCCGGACAATGCCGCCTATACGATGTTCACCTCCGGATCGACGGGCCGCCCCAAGGGGGTGACCGTGAGCCACCGCGCGCTGATGGCCGAGGTCTACGCCGACCGCGAGCACTACGGCTTCGGGCCCGACGACGTGTTCTTGCAGGTGCTCGAGTACACCTTCGATCCGGCGGTGCTGGAGTTCGTGCGGCCGATCGTTGACGGAACACCGCTGGTGCTGTTAGAACCCGGCGAGCATCGCGACCCGCAGGCGCTGGCTGCGGCGATCGCGAGGTTCGGCGTCACGGCCATGATCGTCGTTCCGTCGTTAATGGCCATGATGGCCGAGACGCTCGGCCCGGATCTACCCGGCGGGGCTCCTACGTGGGCCAAGACACTGGCCAAGGTGTCCGTCGGTGGTGAGGCACTGCCACCGTCGGTGGCCGCCCAGGTCACCGAGGAATGGTCGGTCGGTGTCCACAATCAGTACGGGCCGACTGAGACCACCATCTACTCCACGATCTCGGAGTTCGACCCCGCCGATGGGCGGGTGACGATCGGACGGCCGGTGCCGGGGATGTCCGCGTACGTCCTCGATACACGTCTGCATCCGGTGCCCGCCGGTGTGTCCGGCGAACTGTATCTCGGGGGCGCTCAGACGGCACGGGGGTACGCGTCGGCTCCGGCGATGACCGCCGATCGTTTCGTGGCCGACCCGTTCTCGGCCGGCGGCCGGTTGTACCGCACCGGAGATATTGTGCGCCACAATGATTCGGGCGATCTCGAATATCTCGGCCGGCGTGATTTCCAGGTGAAGCTGCGTGGTCAGCGCATCGAACTCGGCGAGATCGAGACGGTGCTGTCGGGGGTGCCGGGCGTCGTGCACGCCGCCGCCGCGGTGGTGCGGTCCGAGTCCGGGGCGCAGCATCTCGTCGGCTATCTGGCGCCCGCGGACGTCTCCGTTGATTCTGTCAAATCACATGCGGTGCAGCTGCTTCCGGAGTTCATGGTGCCGGAGGTGTGGTTGCCGATCGACGAGTGGCCCACCAACGCGGCGGGTAAGACCGATCGGTCGGCGTTGCCGAGTCCGGACCTGTCGGCATCGGTGGACGAGTACGTGGCGCCTGCTTCGGATATCGAGGCGGTGCTCGCGCGGATCTTCGCCGATGTCACCGGACTCGACAGGTTCGGCGTCACCACATCGTTCTTCGACGCCGGCGGCAATTCGCTACTCGCCATGCGGCTGGCGTCGCGGGCCGGTACGGCGCTCGCGGTGCGGGTATCGGTGCGCGACGTCTTCGAGGCTCCGACGGTGCGCGGGCTGATCGCCGCCACGGCCGGTAACGCGCCGGACCTGCCGCCGGTGATGGCGGTGGTGCCCCGCCCGGAGCGGCTCCCGTTGTCGTCCGTGCAGCGCCGGATGTGGTTCGTCAACCAATTCGACACCGCGTCGTCGGCCTACAACATTCCGTTGCCGGTCCGGATCAAGGGCACGATCGACGTCGCCGCGGTGCGGGGTGCGGTGCTCGACACGATCGGGCGGCACGAGGTGCTGCGCACCCGCTATCCGTCGGACGCCGACGGCCCGTACCAGCAGATCGCCGACGCCGAACAGGTTGCGGCACTGCTGGACTGGCAGATCTGCGACAGCCGGGACGAGGCGCTTGCGGCCGCCGGCGAAGGTTTCGACGTCACCACGGATCTGCCGCTGCGGGTGCGCATCTGGCAGGACACCGCGGCCGGTATCACCGAGGTACTGATCGTGGCCCACCACATCGCCTTCGACGGTGGATCCGGGCGTGTGTTCATCGCCGATCTGACCGCTGCGTACGTGGCGCGCACCGCGGGCGCGGCGCCCGGGTGGGAACCGCTGCCGGTGCAGTACGCCGACTACAGCCTCTGGCAGCAACGCGCACTGGGCGATCCGGGCGACCCCGCGAGCATCCTTGCCCGGGAACTGGCGTACTGGCAAACCCACCTCGACGGTCTGCCCGCGGTCACCGACCTGCCGATGGACCGGCCGCGACCGGCGGTCGCCGATCCGGCGGGCGCGGTGGTCCGCACCGTGCTGCCTGACGACATCGCCACCGCCGTCGCACGGTGCGCCGGTGACTACCGGGTCACCTCGTTCATGGTGTTCCATGCGGCGCTCGCGGTGACGGTCGCACGATTGGCGGCAACCACGGACGTGGTCATCGCCTCACCGATCGACGGACGTACCGACCGTGCGCTGGAAAACCTGGTCGGCATGTTCGTCAACACTCTGGTGCTGCGCACGCGGATCGACCCCGGGGCGTCGGTCGGCGACGTCTTCGATGTCGTACGACGTACCGATCTCGACGCCTTCGGTCATGCCGACGTGCTGTTCGAACAGCTCGTCGAGCGATTCGCACCGCAGCGCTCCACCGCCTACGCACCGCTCGCGCAGGTTTCACTCACCCACACGATCGGCGAAGTCGAGTTGGGGGAGCAGGACGCCGGCGTCGAGCCGATCCTCGTCGATTCCACCGACGCGAAGGTCGACGTGATGGTGAGCGTCGTGGAATCGGCCGGACACACCCGGGTCGAGTTCACCTACGCCAGTTCGCTGTTCGACGAGGCGACGATCGAGCGCTTCGCCGAGGTGTGGCTGCGGGTGCTCGCCGCGATCGTGACCGGATCGGCGACCGCGGTCGGCGATATCGACATCGTCACCGCGGCACCGGGGGCAGTGGCGGCACCGGCCGACGGCGACCGCGACATCGTGACCATCGAATCCGGCACGCTGGTCGACCTGATCGCACACCGCGATCTGGATCCGGCGCACCCGGCGCTGATCTTCGGTGACACCATGCTCGACTACGTGTCCTTCGAACGCCGCACCAACCGCGCAGCCCGGGCGCTCATCGCGCGCGGGGCGGGCTCAGGAGACGTCGTGGTCATCGACACCGACTCGCCGGTCGACCGGGTCGTTGCCTGTTGGGGTGCGATCAAGGCCGGGGCGGCCTGCCTGACCGGCGCCGCCGACCGGGCGGCCTCGGTGTCCGGCAGTCTGCACGGGGTGGGCTCGGTCTTCGTCGTCACCGAGCAGGACGGCGACAATGTTCCGGACGTACCGATCGCCGCATCAGAATTGCGTCGGCCGGTCCGCCGAACCGATGCCGTCGCGCTCGTGGCCGACGACCATCCCGCGGGAGGCGACGGATGGGTGGTGCTCACCCACCAGGGGGTCGAACAGGTGTCCGACGAGTGTAGGGGGATCACCGGATCACGGGTCACCGACCCCGACACCCGGGTCCTTGTGACATCTCCCACCGATTCTGTCGCGGCGTGGGTGACGATGATCGCCGGAGTCATGGCTGGACACACACTTGTCCTGTCCGGTGACGAACGTCATGGCGCGGCTCTCGGCGAGGTCCTCGCCGCAGGCGAGGTCACCGACGTCTGGCTGGAACCGTCCGTGCTGGCCTCGATCGACCCGGAGTCCGCGGATGCGGTCCGCAACATCGTCGTCCTCGGAGGACGGTGCGGCGACGACATCGTCACCGACTGGTGGGCACGTGGCCGCCGTATCTTCACCGCCTACGGCCCCGCCGGGGCGTGGGGCTGGGCCACCAGGGGCCGGGTGGCACGCAAGAAGCCGCCTACCGCGGGTAAGGCGATCGGCGGTGTCGTGGTGAAGGTGCTCGACGAGCGGCTCGCGGAGGCGGCTGCCGGCGAGATCGGCGACGTGTACGTGTCGGGTGAGGCTGTGGCGCGCGGCCTGTTCATCCGAATGGGGGACACCGCAGTGCGTTTCGTCGCAGATCCGGCAGGTGACGGAGTCCGGATGTACGCGACCGGGATGCGTGGCCGGCTCAATGCGGGCGGGGACCTTGCCATAATGGACGAATGACCCCCTGAACCCACACGGAACGCTGAACCCACAGAGAACAATGACCGGTGGCGGTCGACCGAACGGTCGACCGCCCTAACGCGTCATGCGGCCCGGACGATATTCGTTTCGGTGCCACGGACACAATGGACCTACAGCCATCGCCAGGTCTCCCCCACAGGGGCGGCCGGGGATGCACGAGCAGTGAGAATGGGCGAAGGAGTGCCACACACAATGGCGACCACGAACGATCCGACCAGCGGCAACCCGGGCAACATCGTCGAGGCCGGGACGCTGATCGATCTGCTGGCGCGGCGTGATCTGGATCTCGACCATCCCGCGGTCATCTGCGGCGACACCGAACTCGACTACACGGAGTTCGAGGCCGTCACCAACCGGATCGCCCGGTCGCTCATCGCGCGCGGTGCGGGTGCCGAGAGCGTCGTCGCCGTCGCGCTCGACCGGTCCGCCGAGTCGGTCATCGCCGTGTGGGGTATCGCCAAGTCCGGGGCGGCCTTCCTGCCCATCGACCCGTCGTATCCGCTCGACCGCATCGAGTACATGCTCGAGGACTCGGCGGTCACCATCGGCATCACCGACGAGGTGACCCGGTCGCGTCTGGGCGACGGTGACCGCGAATGGCTCGGCCTCGACGATCTTGACGACGACTCCCTGTCCGGCGACGACCTGACCGCCGTCGAGCTGAATGGTTCGGTCCGGCTGAGCAACCTCGCCTACGTCACCTACACTTCCGGTTCCACCGGCCGGCCCAAGGGCGTCAGCGTCACCCACGCCGGTATCGCCGACCTGATGGAGACCTACGCCCAGGTCACCGGACCGCGGGAGGACAACCCCGACACCCGCATCCTGCACCTGGCATCAGCCAGCTTCGACCCGATCGTCGTCGAGATGGCCGCGGCCGTCCTGGCCGGCCACACGCTCGTGGTGGCGCCGCAGGCCGACTATGCCGGTGACGCACTGGGTGAGGTCATCGAGGACAACGAGGTCACCGACGTCATCATCACCCCGACGGTGCTCGCGACCGTCGACCCGGACTTCGGTGAGACCGTCGAACATCTGGCCATCGGCGGCGAGGCCTGCCCACCGGAGGTGGTCGAGCGCTGGGCTGCGCGCGGTCGCCGCATCTTCAACGTGTACGGGCCTGCCGAGGCCACCGTGTGGGCGACCCGCGCGCGGCTGCTGCCCGGCAAACCGGTCACCATCGGCCGCGGCATCGTCGGATTCACCACCTATGTTCTCGACGCCCGGCTGCATCAGGTGCCGCAGGGCGTGGTGGGTGAGCTGTACCTGTCGGCGCCCGCCCTGGCCCGCGGCTACCTGAACAAACCCGGCGCCACCGTCACCTCGTTCGTCGCCGACCCGTTCGGCGAACCCGGTTCGCGGATGTACGCGACCGGCGACCTGGTGCGGGTCAATTCGTCCGGTGATCTGGAGTACGCTGGCCGCGCCGACCATCAGGTCAAGATCAGCGGCCAGCGCATCGAACTCGGCGAGATCGAGTCGGTGCTGACCGATCAGCCCGGCGTCACAGGCGCCCTCGTGCTCGGTATCGACGATGCCGCCTCCGGCCGCACCCGTCTCATCGGATACGTGGTGGCGCCCGACGGCATCGACGCCGACGCCGTCCTTGCCGCGGTGTCGACGACGCTGCCGGCGCACATGGTGCCGGCGCAGCTGATCGCGCTCGACGAGATGCCGCTGACCCCGGGCGGCAAACTCGACCGCGACGCGCTGCCGGCCCCGTCGGCGATCGTCGAAGCGGTATACGTCGCCCCGGTGGGCGAGGTGGAGCAGACGATCGCCGCGATCATCGCCGGATTCGTCGGCCATGATCAGGTCGGCGCCACCGACTCGTTCTTCGCACTCGGCGGCGACTCGATCATGTCGATCCAGTTGTCGTCGGCGTTGCGTTCGGCCGGCTACGAACTTCGCCCCCGCGACGTCTTTGAGCTGAAAACCGTTCGCGCACTGGCTCATGCGGTGGGGATGCGCGAATCGGTGGTCCTCGACGAGTTGCCCGGCGGACCCGCCGGCGAGGTCACTCTGCCGCCGATGGTTCGGTGGATGCTCGAAAGAAGCGACACTGCAGAAGATTTCGCTGATTTCTCGCAGTCGCAGGTGCTGGCACTGCCGGCCGGCAGCAGCGTGGACGGAATCGGTGCGGTACTCACGGCGATGGTCGCCAACCATCCGATGCTCTCCGCCACCCTCACCGCGTCCGGCGACACCTGGTCGATGATCGCGGGTGCTGCTGAATTCGATGCCGCACAGGCGATCACGATGCATTCGGTGGCTGCCGCGCCCGGCACGGATGTCTTCGCCTTGGCTGTCGAACAGGCACACGCCGAGGCCATCGGTCGGCTCGATCCCACCCGGGGCGCGATGATCGCGGCTGCGGGCGTGCTGCCCGCCGACGGTTCCGACGGCCGTCTCGTCCTGGCGATTCACCACGCCGTCGTCGACATCGTGTCCTGGCAAACCGTGATCGCCGATCTCGTGGTGGCCGCCGGGCAGATCTGGGCCGGACAGGCGGTCTCGCTCAACGCGGAGGGCACCTCGGTCCGCAGATGGTCGCAGGTCCTCGCCGATCTCGGTACTGAACGCGACGACGAGATCGGTTACTGGCGTGAGCAATTGCCCACCACGCGGGAATGGTTCGGGCGCGCCCTCGATCGCGCCTCCGACCGGGAACGCGCCATGGGGGAGGTGTCGGTCACCGTATCCGCCGACGTCACCGAACGCCTGCTGACCACGGTGCCGGAGGCATTCGGTGCCGGCGCGTCGGAGGCGATGGTGGCCGCGCTCGCCGTGGCCGTCGATCGCTGGGCCGCCGCACACGGGCACGACAGCGGACGATTGTCGATCCTGCTGGAGGGACACGGCCGGGCCGAGGAGATCGCGCCCGGCGCCGACCTGGCCCGCACCGTCGGCTGGTTCACGGCGCTCGCCCCGGTCGGTCTCGACCTGGCCGACGAGTCGCCGCGCGCACTGATCAAGCAGACCAAAGAGGCGTTCCTCGCCGAGCCGGAGAACGGAATCGCCTTCACCCCCTTGCTGTTCGGCCCACATGCCGAACGTTTCGCCGACCGCGGCCTGCCCGCGGTGTCGTTCAACTACGGCGGCAACCGCGGTGTGCGCGCCGACAACGACTCGGCTGCCGCCCTGGTTCCGTTCGCGCCGGCACAAGAGCCGTATGCGTTGCCGGGCACGATCTCCGGCGGCATGGTCGCTACGTCCGCGGTCCGGCTCGACGCCGGTATCGCCACCCACGACGGCCGCCGCGAACTCGTCGCGAGCCTGGGGTACTTGACCACGATCATGTCCGAGGCCGACGCGCGCGAGATCGCCGGCCACTGGCAGGACTATCTGGCCGAGGTCGCCGAGTACGTCGAATCTGTTGGGGGACAAGTCGGTTACAGTCCATCCGATATTCCGGGGGCCGAACTGACCCAGGTCGACGTCGATGATCTGGAAGCACGTTTCCCCGATGCCGACCTGTGGCCGCTGTCGCCGCTGCAGGGCGGTCTGTACTTCCAGTCGCAACTGGCCATCGACAGCGGTCAGGTGGATGTGTATGTGGCACAGGCGGTTCTGACGCTGACCGGTGCCGACGCCGACCGGCTGCGGGCAGCGGCCCAGAAGGTCGTCGACCATCATCGGGTGCTGCGGTCGCGGTTCGTCGCCGCCCCGAGCGGCGCGGTGGTCGCCGCCATCGCAGCCGACGCCGAACTGCCTTGGACCGTCGTCGATCTCGATGAACATGGCGCCGAAGATGTTGTCGCCGAACGGATCGAGTCGATCGTCGCCGCGCAGCGCGTGCAGCCGTTCGACCTGGCCGCCCCGCCGCTGCTGAGGTTCGTGCTCGTCCGGCACGGTGCATCGTCGACACTCGTGGTGACCAACCATCACCTCATTCTCGACGGCTGGTCGGCACCGCTGGTCCTGGCCGACGTGCTGGCCGTCTATGCGACCGGAACCCCGTACACGTCGGTGGCATCCGGCGGTGCGACAGGTGATTTCGGCGACTACCTGACGATGATCGCCGGTCGCGACCGGGCGCAGGGTCTGGCCGCGTGGCGGGAGGTCCTCGCCCCTGTCGAGGGCGCGACGATGGTAGCCGCCGGCCAGGTACCGGAGGCCGACGCGCTGCCCCGCGACTACGAGACCCACCTCGACGCCGAGACCACCTCCCTGCTGGAATCGGTTGCACGAGAATATGGTTCCACTCTGGCCACGGTCGTCCAGGTGGCCTGGGCGGTGCTGGTGTCCCGGCTCACCGGCAATCGGGTGGTGACCTTCGGTGAGACGGTATCGGGCAGGCCCGCCGACCTCGACGGGGTCGAAACGATGGTGGGTCTGTTCATCAACACCCTGCCCGCGGTGGTGGACGTCGATCCGGACGCCTCCATCGGTGAGGTGATCGGACGGGCGCAGTCCGACAAGATCAAGGTCCTCGACCACCAGTACCTGAGTCTGCCCGCGATCGCCGCGGCCGCCGGCAGGCCGATCGGCTTCGACACGCTGACCATCCACGAGTCGTACCCGGTCAACGCCGATTCGCTGGCCACCGACGATGCCTCGGCCACGGGCGGGCTGTCGATCACGGACGTCCGGGCGAGCGACTCCACGCACTATCCGCTGAACATGGTCACCGCACCGGACGGCGACGGACTCCTCGTCCGCCTCAAGTACCTGCCGCAGGCGTTCGGCGACGACCAGATCGCCGTGTTCGCCCATGCGCTGACTCAGATCATGCGCGCCATCGCGACCGCCCCCGCACTGCCGGTAGCCGCCATCGACCTGCTTGACGACGCCGGCCTCGCCGAGGTCGAGGGCCGCGAGTGGGGTGCCGAGGTCGCGATTCCCGCGGGTTCGATCGTCGACGCCGTAGCGGCGCAGGTCGCGGCGACCCCGGACGCACCCGCGCTGTGGTTCGAGGGGCGAAGTGTCTCCTACGCGGAGTTCGGGGCACGCGTCAACACGCTTGCCCGCGAGCTCATCTCGTACGGTGTGGGTCCGGATTCGGCGGTGGCGCTGTGCATTCCGCGGTCGGTGGAACTCATCGTCGCGATCCACGCGATCGTCGCGGCCGGTGGCCAATACGTGCCGATCGGTCTGGGCACCCCCGCCGACCGCGTCGAATACATGCTGGCGACCGCAGGCGTCGACCTTTTCCTGGTCACCGACATGTCCGCTCTCGAAACCCCGCAGGCCGGCGATGTCCGCACCATCGTCGTCTCCTGCGATGGTGAGGCGGACCTGACCACCACTCCGGTCACCGACGCCGAACGCGGCGCCCCGACCCGCCCCGACGCGGCGATCTACACGCTGTTCACCTCGGGTTCCACCGGCAAGCCGAAGGGCGTGACGCTGCCGCACGCCGCTGTCGTGAACCGCCTGTGGTGGGGCCTGGACGAACTGCCGATCGACGGTGCCGACACCGTGATCCTCAAGACCCCGTACACCTTTGACGTGTCGGTGCCGGAGCTGTTCGCGCCGCTGATGGTCGGTGCGCGGATGGTGATCCTCAAGGAGGGTGGCCACACCGAGCCGCTGTACGTGGCCGAGGTGATCGAGCAGACCCGGGCGACGATGGTGCACTTCGTGCCGTCGATGCTGTCGGTGTTCGTCGACGTCGTGGGTGTGGACCGGATTTCGCGGATGGATTCGGTGCGCATCATCTCCATGACCGGTGAGGCGGTTCCGCCCGCGGTGGCCGCCGATGTGCGGGAAGCGTTGCCGGACATCCTGTTCTACAACCTCTACGGCCCCACCGAGGCGGCCATCGAGATCACCGCCGAGAACATCGATCAGGTGTCGGCATCCGATGGTTCGGTGCCGATCGGCGTGCCGATCTGGAACAGTTCCTCGCTGGTGCTCGACGCCCGGCTGCAGCGCGTTCCGGCCGGGGTGCCGGGTGAGCTGTATTTGGGTGGTGTGCAGTTGGCGCGTGGTTATGCTGCGCGTGGTGATCTGACGGCTGATCGTTTCCTGGCCGATCCTTATGGTGAGTCTGGTTCGCGTATGTACCGGACCGGTGATTTGGTGCGGCGTCGTACTGATGGTGTGTTGGAGTATTTGGGCCGTACCGATTTCCAGGTGAAGTTGCGTGGTCAGCGAGTGGAGCTCGGTGAGATCGAGTCGGCGATCGCGTCGGCGCCGGGTGTGGTGCATGCGGCTGCGACGGTGATTGATTCGCCGACCGGTGATCAGCATTTGATCGGTTATGTCTCGCCTGCGTCGGTGGATATCGAGGTGGTGCGGGCTGCGGTGGCGGCGTCGTTGCCGGTGTATATGGTGCCTACTGTTTGGGTGGGTATCGATGATGTGGTGCTCAATTCGGCGGGCAAGCTGGATCGGAAGGCGTTGCCCGAACCCGATTTCGGGTCCGTGGAGGCCGAGTACACCGCGCCGCGGACACCTGCTGAGGAGACTCTCGCGGCGGTGTTCGCCGATGTCCTCGGTGTCGATCGGGTCAGTGTGGCCGGGTCGTTCTTCGAACTGGGTGGCAATTCGCTGTCGGCGATGCGGCTGGCGGCGCGGGCCTCGGATACGCTCGGGGTCGAGGTGTCGGTCCGCGACATCTTCGGTGCGCCGAGCGTCCGCGAGCTGATCGAGGCCACGTCCGGACATGGAGCCGCGCTCGTTCCGGTCACCGTCGCCGATCCGCGTCCGGCGCGCGTCCCGTTGTCGTTCGCCCAGCAGCGGATGTGGTTCATCAACCGCTTCGACGCGTCGGGCGCCACCTACAACATCCCCGCCGTCCTGCGCTTGACCGGCGCCGGGAGCGAAGCGAGCGGGCCGAATGTCACCGGCGAACTGGACGTGGATGCGTTGCGGCAGGCCGTGATCGACGTCCTCGAACGCCACGAGGTCCTGCGCACCTCGTTCCCCGCCGAGAACGGCATACCGTTCCAGCGGGTCGGCGACATCGCAGAGTTCGACGACCGCCGCATCTGGCAGATCGCCGATTCGGTGGACGGCGTCATCGCCGCCGCTACAACCGGTTTCGACGTCACAACGCAGTGGCCGATTCGGGTCAGGCTGGCACAGGCCGATTCGGCCGGCCAGGAGTATCTCCTGGCGGTAGTCGCCCACCACATCGGCCTCGACGGCGAGTCCATGCTCCCGCTGGTGACCGACATCGTCACCGCGTACCGCGCACGCACACAAGGTGATTCACCGTCGTGGACGCCCTTGTCGGTGCAGTTCGCCGACTACGCGATCTGGCAGCACGAGGTCCTCGGC
This sequence comes from uncultured Gordonia sp., assembly GCF_937858515.1. Taxonomy (NCBI): domain Bacteria; kingdom Bacillati; phylum Actinomycetota; class Actinomycetes; order Mycobacteriales; family Gordoniaceae; genus Gordonia; species uncultured Gordonia sp. Next base: position 48,271 of record NZ_CALLZT010000109.1, read on the forward strand.
TCCGCCGACGACACCCAATCGGTCATCGGCCGACAACTCGGCTACTGGCGCGAGCAACTCGCCGGCCTTCCGGACGTCCTGGAACTTCCTGCCGACCGGCAGCGCCCCCGGGTGGCGTCCTACCTGGGCGCCGACCACTCCTTCGACTTCCCGCGCGAGGTTTCCGACGCGATCACCGCCACCGCAAAGCGATTCGGTACTACCGAGTTCATGGTGGTCCACGCCGCGCTGTCGGTGCTGTTGGCGCGGCTGAGCGCATCGGACGACATCGCCGTGGCCACGCCCACCGCAGGCCGCGGTCAGGCCGTGCTCGACCCGCTCGTCGGTATGTTCGTCAACACCCTCGTCCTGCGGGCCCGGGTGTCGGGCGGCGAGTCCTTCGCGACGTTGCTCGACAATGTCCGGGCCACCGACCTCGAGGCGTTCACCCACGCCGACGTGCCGTTCGAAGCGGTTGTCGAGGCACTTGATCCGGTGCGGTCCGAAGCGTTCGCGCCACTGGCACAGGTGATCCTGTCGTTCAATCCGGCGGCGTCGGTCGCCGATGCCGGCGTCGACGTCGGCGGGTTGCGGATGGAGCCGGTCGCCGTCGACGAGGTGCCCGCACAGGTGGATCTGGCGGTGATGGTGTCCACCGGCGACGCCGACCGGCCGTGGTCGGGCATTCTGCGCTACGCCACAGACTTGTTCGACAAATCGACGATCGCGAGCATGTCGGATCGTTTCGTCCGGCTCATCGCGGCGCTGACCGCCGATCCCGACGCCGCCGTTGGTGATGCGGAGCTGCTCGGCACCGACGAGACGACGCGGGTGCTCGGCAGTTCGGCGGGCGCCGATGTCGAGGTGTCGCCGCTGCTCGTCACGGATGTGGTTGCCGCGCAGGTGACGTCGTCACCGGAGGCGACGGCGCTGTGGTTCGAGGGGCGTGGTGTCTCTTACGCCGAGTTCGGTGCCCGCGTCAATACCCTTGCGCGTGAACTGATCTCGTCCGGTATCGGACCTGACGTCGCGGTCGGTATATGCATCGACCGCGGCGTGGAAATGGTCGTGGCCATCCACGCCATCGTGGCCGCGGGCGGCCAGTACGTGCCGTTCGGCACCGATACGCCCGCCGACCGTGTGCAATACATGGTCGACACCGCCGGTGTGGATCTGGTCCTGGTCACCGACGCGTCCGCTCACATGGTTTCGAGGGTAGGGAGTGTCGGCACCCTCGTCGTCTCCTGCGACGGCGACATCGACCTGACCACACCACCGGTCACCGCTGCGGAGCGCATCGCCCCGGTGTCACCGGACAACGCCATCTACACCCTGTTCACCTCGGGTTCCACCGGCCGCCCCAAGGGCGTGACCCTCCCGCACGAGGCGGTACTGAACCGTCTGTGGTGGGGCCTGGACGAACTGCCGATCGATCACACAGACACGGTCATCCTCAAGACGCCGTACACCTTCGACGTCTCGGTGCCGGAACTGTTCGCGCCGCTGATGGTGGGGGCGCGGATGGTGATCCTCAAACCCGGTGGCCACACCGAGCCGCTGTACGTGGCCGAGGTGATCGAGCAGACCCGGGCGACGATGGTGCACTTCGTGCCGTCGATGCTCTCGGTTTTCGTCGATGTGGTGGGAACACAACGTATTTCGGCAATGGATTCGGTGCGTATCATTTCGCTCACCGGTGAGGCCGTACCGCCCGCGGTAGCCGCCGACGTGCGTTCGGCGTTGCCGGAGATCTTGTTCTACAACCTGTACGGTCCCACCGAGGCCGCGGTCGAGATCACCTACGAGAACATCGAACGGGCATCGGCCTCCGACGCGTCGGTGCCGATCGGCATCCCGGTGTGGAACAGCACGTCACTGGTACTCGACGGCAGGCTCCACCAGGTTCCCGCCGGCGTGCCCGGTGAGCTGTATTTGGGTGGTGTGCAGTTGGCGCGTGGTTATGCTGCGCGTGGTGATCTGACGGCTGATCGTTTCCTGGCCGATCCTTATGGTGAGTCTGGTTCGCGTATGTACCGGACCGGTGATTTGGTGCGGCGTCGTACTGATGGTGTGTTGGAGTATTTGGGCCGTACCGATTTCCAGGTGAAGTTGCGTGGTCAGCGAGTGGAGCTCGGTGAGATCGAGTCGGCGATCGCGTCGGCGCCGGGTGTGGTGCATGCGGCTGCGACGGTGATTGATTCGCCGACCGGTGATCAGCATTTGATCGGTTATGTCTCGCCTGCGTCGGTGGATATCGAGGTGGTGCGGGCTGCGGTGGCGGCGTCGTTGCCGGTGTATATGGTGCCTACTGTTTGGGTGGGTATCGATGATGTGGTGCTCAATTCGGCGGGCAAGCTGGATCGGAAGGCGTTGCCCGAACCCGATTTCGGGTCCGTCGAGGCCGAGTACGTCGCGCCCGCGAACCCGGTCGAGGAGTCGTTGGCGACAGTGTTCGCCGACGTGCTCGGCGCTGAGCGGGTGTCGGTGACAGGGTCGTTCTTCGACCTGGGTGGCAACTCCCTGTCGGCGATGCGGCTGGCCGCGCGTGCGTCGGAGGTACTGGGTGTCGAGGTGTCCGTCCGGGATATCTTCGGTGCGCCGAGTGTCCGCGAATTGATCTCCGGCACATCGGGTCACGGCGCTGCCGTGGTCCCGGTAACCGTTGCCGATCCGCGTCCTGCGCGCATCCCGTTGTCGTTCGCCCAGCAGCGGATGTGGTTCATCAACCGCTTCGAGACATCCGGCGCCACCTACAACATCCCCGCAGTCCTCCGCCTGACCGGCGAACTGGACGTGGATGCGTTGCGGCAGGCCGTGATCGATGTCCTCGAACGCCACGAGGTCCTGCGCACCTCGTTCCCCGCCGAGAACGGTATACCGTTCCAGTGGGTCGGCGACATCGCAGAGTTCGACGACCACGGCATCTGGCAGATCGTCGCCACCGACGAGGACGTCTTCGCCGCGGCGACAACAGGCTTCGACGTAACGATGCAATGGCCTATCCGAGTTATCCTCCGCAACACCGACGCATCCCCCATCTTGACCCCTGAGGCCGACGGTTCCACCTTCTTGATCCCTGAGGCCGATGCGACGAAGGAGCGAGGGTCACGAAGGGTCCGGCGAGACGAGCACCATGACGCCACCCCGGCCGGCGACTACCTCCTGGCGGTGGTCGCCCACCATATCGGTATCGACGGTGAGTCGATGTTGCCGCTGGTGACCGACATCGTCACCGCGTACACCGCACGCACCCAGGGCGATGCACCGTCCTGGACGCCCTTGCCGGTGCAGTTCGCCGACTTCGCGATCTGGCAGCACGAGGTCCTCGGCTCCGCTGACGATGCCGAGTCGGTGATCGGCCGCCAGCTCGGCTACTGGAAGGACAAGCTCACCGGCTTGCCGGACGTCCTCGAACTGCCCACTGACCGCCCGCGCCCGCTGGTCGCCTCGTACCGAGGTGCCGACCTCGGATTCGCCGTCCCCGACGAGGTGTCGGAGCGGATCGAGCAGATCGCCCGCCGCTACGGCGTCACCGAGTTCATGGTCGTGCACGCCGCATTGGCGGTGCTGCTCGCCAGATTGACTGCCACACAGGACATCGCGGTGTCGACGCCGACCGCCGGTCGCGGTCAGGCAGTGCTCGACCGGTTGGTCGGCATGTTCGTGAACACCTTGGTGCTACGCACCGACGTTCAGTCATCGATGTCGTTCGAGGAGTTGCTGGAGCAGGTTCGGGTGTCGGATCTGGATGCGTTCGAGCATGCGGATGTGCCGTTCGAGTCGGTGGTGGAGGCTGTTGATCCGGTGCGGTCGGAGGCGTTCGCGCCGCTGGCTCAGGTGATGCTCTCGTTCGACCCCGGTGCGTCGGTGGCTGAGGCCAGGGCTCAGGTCGGCGATCTCAAGATCGCCCCCGTCACCCTGGATCAGGTTCCCGCACAGGTCGACCTCTCGGTGGTCGTGTCCTCCGGCGGTGCCGACCGACCGTGGTCCGGCGTGCTGCGCTATGCGACCGACCTGTTCGACGAGCCGACGATGGCCGAGCTGGCCGACCGATTCGTGCGACTGCTGGACGTGCTGACAGCGGAACCCGAAGTGGCCGTGGGTGATGCGGCGTTGCTGGCCGATGCTGATCGTGCTTTGGTGCTTGATCGTTCGGTGGGTGCTGAGGTTGTTGTGCCTGTGGGTTCGGTGGCTGATGTTGTTGTGGCGCAGTGTGTTCGGTCGCCGGAGGCGTCGGCGTTGTGGTTTGAGGGGCGTAGTGTCTGTTATGCCGAGTTGTCTGCTCGGGTGAGTGTGCTTGCGCGTGAGTTGATTTCGTCGGGTGTGGGCCCGGATACCGCGGTGGGTGTGTGTATCGACCGCAGCATCGAGATGGTGGTGGCCATTCATGCGGTGGTGGCTGCTGGTGGTCAGTATGTGCCGATCGCCACGGATGCTCCGGCTGATCGTGTGCGGTCGATGGTGGTGGCCGCGGGTGTGCGGATCGTCCTGACAGCTGCCGACTTCTTGATCCCTGAGGAGCGGTCGGGCGAGCTTGCGAGCCGATCGCGTCACGAAGGGTCCGGTGAGACGAGCGCATGGGGTGAGCAGGTCCGCACGATCGTGGTGGATTGCACCACTGAGGTGGATCTGGCTACGGCTCCGGTGTCTGATGCTGAGCGGCTGGCGTCGTTGTCGTTGGACAATGCGTTGTACACCCTGTTTACGTCGGGTTCGACGGGTGTGCCCAAGGGTGTGACGGTGTCGCATCGTGCTGTGTTGAACCGTTTGTGGTGGGGTCTGGATGTGTTCCCGTGGTCGGTGGGGGACAGGGTTGTGCAGAAGACGCCGTACACGTTCGATGTGTCGGTGCCGGAATTGTTCGCGCCGTTGTTCGCGGGCGCGGAGTTGGTGATCGCTCGTCCTGGTGGTCATGCCGATCCTGCGTATATTGCGGATCTGATCGCGGAGACTGCTGCGACATCGGTGCATTTCGTGCCGTCGATGTTGTCGGTGTTCGTGGATGTGGTGGATCGGGATCGTTTGGCGCAGTTGATTTCTCTGAAGTGGGTGTTCGCCTCCGGTGAGGCGTTGCCTGCTGCTGTCGTCGCCCAGGTGCATGCGGTGTGGCCGAGCGTAGGTATTCACAATCTGTTCGGTCCGACTGAGGCTGCGGTTGAGGTGGCGTGGGCTGATGTGTCGGATGCTCCGGAGTCGGTGACGATCGGTGTGCCGGTGTGGAACACCGAGACTCTTGTGCTCGATGACAGGCTCAAGCCGGTGCCCGCGGGTGTTCCGGGAGAGTTGTATCTCGGTGGCGTGCAGATTGCGCGCGGATATGCGGGGCAGCCGGGTTTGACTGCTGAGCGGTTCGTTCCCGATCCGTACGGGGTGGAAGGTTCGCGTCTGTACCGCACCGGTGATGCGGTGCGCTGGAACGCAGTCGGCAATATCGAGTACTTGGGTCGTACCGACTTCCAGGTGAAGTTGCGGGGTCAGCGGATCGAGCTCGGTGAGATCGAAGCGGTCCTCTCCGGTGTGCCGGGTGTGGTGCATGCGGCGGTGACGGTGGCGGCAACCGACTCCGGCGCCGAACATCTCGTGGCCTACCTGTCGCCGGCATCGGTGGATGTCAACGTGGTGAAGGCTGCTGTGGCACAGGCACTGCCGTCGTACATGGTGCCGACGGTGTGGATGCTCATCAATGACGTACCGCTGAATTCGGCGGGCAAACTCGATCGGAAGGCATTGCCGGCTCCGGATTTCGGTGCTGTTTCCGAGGAGTACGTGGCGCCGGACGGTGCCGTCGAGGAGCGCTTGGCCGGTGTGTTCGCCGACCTGTTGGGTACCGATCGGGTGTCGGTGACCGAGTCGTTCTTCGATGTCGGTGGTAACTCGTTGTCGGCGATGCGGTTGGCTGCTCGTGCTGGTGAGGTTCTCGGGGTGGAGGTGTCTGTTCGGGACATCTTTGAGGCTCCGAGTGTGCGTGAGTTGATCGCGGCGACGTCCGGTCATGGTGTGGCTTTGGCGCCGATCACGAGGGTTGATCCGCGTCCGGAGTTGGTGCCGTTGTCGTTTGCTCAGCAGCGGATGTGGTTCATCAACCAGTTCGACACCACCGCGGCCACCTACAACATCCCCGCGGTCCTGAACCTCACCGGCGACCTCGACGCAGATGCGCTGCGGCAGGCCGTGATCGACGTGCTCGAACGGCACGAGGTGCTGCGGACAGTGTTCCCGGCACGGGCTGGCGTACCCCACCAGGTGGTCGGGGACATCGCCGACTTCGACAGCCACGACGTGTGGCGCGTCGTCGGCACCCGCGACGAACTGCTCGCCTCGGTGACCGACGGTTTCGATGTGACCACGCAGTGGCCGCTGCGGGTGCGTCTGCTGTCCGGCGGTGACCGCGACTTCGTTCTCGCGCTGACCGTCCACCACATCGCCGCCGACGGCGAATCGATCCTGCCCCTGGTCACGGATATCGTGACCGCGTATACCGCTCGCGCTCAAGGTGATTCACCGGACTGGGCACCGCTCGAAGTGCAGTTCGCCGACTTCGCGATCTGGCAGCACACGGTGCTCGGTTCGGCCGACGACGCCGAATCGGTGATCGGCCGCCAGCTCAGCTACTGGCGCAGTCAACTTGCCGGTGCACCGGACGTTCTCGAGCTGCCCGCCGACCGCCCACGTCCGGCGGTCGCCTCGTACGCCGGCGCCGACGTCACCTTCGGGATCCCGGCCCGCGTATCGGACCGGGTCGCCGCTGTGGCAGGCGAATTCGGCGTCACCCCGTTCATGGTGGTGCACACCGCGCTCGCCGCGCTGCTGGCCAGGCTGACCGCCACCGGCGACATCATGGTCGGCACCCCGACCGCCGGCCGCGGTCAGGCCGCGCTCGACCCGCTGATCGGCATGTTCGTCAACACGCTGGTACTGAGGACCGCTGTCGACACCGGAAAGCCGTTCGCCGAGTTGCTCGACCAGGTGCGGGTCACCAATCTGGACGCCCTCGAATACTCCGATGTTCCGTTCGAATCGGTCGTCGAGGCCGTCGACCCGGTACGTAGCGAAGCGTTCGCGCCCCTCGCGCAGGTGATGCTCTCGTTCGACCCGATCGCGTCGGTGGGCTCGGCACCCGTCGAGATCTCCGGTCTCGAGATCGTCGCCGCCGAATCACCGGTGGTTGCCGCGCAGCAGGACCTGCGAGTCGTTGTGTCCTCCGCCCCGGAAGGGCAGGACTGGACAGGTGTGCTGACGTACGCGACCGATCTGTTCGACGAGCCGACGATGAGCACTCTCGCCGACAGATTCGTCCGCATGCTGGATGCGTTGACCGAACGCCCCGCAACGGTCGTCGGCGATGTCGACCTGCTCCTTTCCGACGACAGGCGCCTTCTCGGGAGCCTGCCCGAGCCAGTCACTCGTACCGAACATTCCGGTGCGACTCTAGTGGATTTGTTCACCGCGTCCGCAGCGGCGCACGGTGACTCGGTCGCCGTCACCGCCGGTGACGCGGCACTGACGTACGCAGAACTCGATCGGGACTCGGATGCGGTTGCCGCGGGCCTGATCTCACGCGGCACCGCCATCGGCGACCTGGTGGGTGTGGCCACCGCCCGCACCACCGACCTCGTCACCGCGATCATCGGTGTCCTCAAGGCGGGCGCCGCATATGTGCCGCTCGACCTCACCAACCCGGTCGCGCGCCTGTCGCACATCGTGTCCGACGCGGGCGTGGCCGTCGTCCTGACCGACGATTCGTCGGCCGGTCACGAACTGTGGGCAGCGGTGCCGGACGGTGTCGAGGCTGTCGACGTCCGCACGCTGGTGTCGGCGAACAGCGGCGCGTCGCCACTGGGTCCCGTTGCCGTCCCGGCTGATTCGCGGGCCTATGTGATCTACACGTCCGGTTCGACCGGCCTGCCCAAGGGTGTGGAGGTCACCCACCGCGGTGTGGTCACGCTGCTCGACACCACCGCAGGCGACTTCGAGTTCGGTGCCGACGACGTCTGGACCATGTTCCATTCGTACGCCTTCGACTTCTCGGTGTGGGAACTGTGGGGGGCACTGTATTACGGCGGTCGCTGCGTCATCGTCGACCGCGACGTGGCCCGCGACATCGACCGGTTCGTCGGCCTTCTCGCCGCCGAAGGCGTCACCTCGCTGAGCCAGACACCGTCTGCGTTCTACCAGCTGATCGACGCCCGCCGTCGCAATCCCGTCGACCTGCGGCTGCGATACGTCGTATTTGGCGGCGAGGCACTGAGTTTCGAACACGTGCGGCGCTGGTACGACGCATTCCCCGCCGACGATGCGCGCCTGGTGAACATGTACGGCATCACCGAGACCACGGTTCACGTCAGTTACCGCGAACTCGACTCCGACTCGGTGTCGGCCGACGACGCCTCGTACATCGGGCGCCCGCTGGCGTCGCTGGGAATTCACATCCTCGACGATCGGCTGCGACCGGTTCCGGTTGGTGTTCCGGGTGAAATGTACGTCACCGGTGGACAACTCACCCAGGGCTACCTTGGCCGCCCCGACCTGTCGTCGACGCGCTTCGTCGCCGACCCGTTCGCCGGGGACGGTTCGCGGATGTACCGCACCGGCGACCGCGCGCGACGTGTCGGTAACGACATCGAGTACCTCGGCCGCGGCGACGCGCAGGTCCAATTGCGCGGATTCCGTATCGAATTCGGCGAGATCGAGGCGGCGCTGCTGACCGCGTCCGGCGTGGTGGGTGCAGCCGTCCGCATCGTCGACGGACCGTCCGGCGACACCCTTGTCGGGTATGTCGTCGCCGACGGCGGACGCGACGTGGTCGCCGACGACGTGATCACCGCTGCGGCACGGCAACTGCCCGCGTACATGGTGCCCACGCTGGTGCTCATCGTGGAAGCACTGCCGTTGACCGCCAACGGCAAACTGGACCGCGACGCCTTGCCCGATCCTGAGTTCGGGGCGCACAGCGAGGGTGTGGTGGCACCGCAGACCGCCGCGGAGCTGGCGGTGCTGAAGGCGTTCACCGACGTTCTCGGCCTCGACCGCATCAGTGTGACCGACTCCTTCTTCGACCTCGGCGGCAACTCGCTGTCGGCGATGCGCTTGGCTGCGCAGGCCGGAGAGGCTCTCGGCGTTGATATCTCGGTGCGCGAGGTGTTCACCGCATCGACGGTCCGCGCGCTCGCCGCCGCGGTCGCGGGCAATGCCGAGGCGCTGTCGCCGATCGTCGCGGTCGAGCCACGCCCGGCACGGATTCCGTTGTCGTTCGCCCAGCAACGGGTGTGGTTCATCAACCGGTTCGATCCGACGGCGGCGACCTACAACATTCCGGCGGTCCTGCGCCTGACAGGCTCGCTCGATGTGGATGCGTTGCGGCAGTCCGTGATCGACGTGCTCGAACGCCACGAGGTACTCCGCACGTCGTTCCCGTCCGACGACGGCGTGCCGTTCCAGCAGGTCGGCGACATCGCCGAGTTCGACGCCCGCGGCATCTGGCAGGTCGTCGACACCGACGACGCGCTGTTCGCCTCGGCAACAACCGGTTTTGATGTGACGACGCAGTGGCCGTTGCGGGTGACCCTTCGTGACGCCTCGCCTAACGGCTCGGCTCCTCAGGGAGCAGGGCAAGAGGCCTCGCCTAGCGGCTCGGCTCCTCAGGGAGCGGGGGGAGGCGTGTTGCCTAGCGGCTCGGCTCCTCAGGGAGCGGGGGAGGACGGTACCACCTTCTTGATCCCTGAGGCCGATGCGACGAAGGAGCGAGGGTCGCGAAGGGTCCGGCGAGACGAGCACCATGACGCCACCCCGGCCGGCGAGTACCTCCTGGCGGTGGTCGCCCACCACATCGGTATCGACGGTGAGTCGATGCTGCCGCTGGTGACCGACATCGTCGCCGCGTACACCGCGCGCACCCAGGGCGATTCACCGTCCTGGACCCCCTTGCCGGTGCAATTCGCCGACTTCGCGATCTGGCAGCACGAGGTCCTCGGGTCCGCTGACGATGCCGAGTCGGTGATCGGCCGCCAGCTCGGCTACTGGAAGGACAAGCTCGCCGGCCTGCCGGACGTTCTGGACTTGCCCGCGGATCGTCCGCGCCCGCTGGTGGCGTCCTACCGCGGCGCCGACTTCGGCTTCGAGTTCCCCGCCGACGTGTCGGAGCGGTTCGGGGAGATCGCCCGCCGCTACGGCGTCACCGAGTTCATGGTGGTCCATGCCGTGCTGGCCGTCCTGCTGGCCCGGCTGAGCGCGTCGCAGGATATCGCGGTGTCGACGCCGACCGCCGGCCGTGGCCAGGCGGTGCTTGACCGGTTGGTCGGCATGTTCGTGAACACGTTGGTGTTGCGGGCCGATGTCCCGTCGTCAATGTCGTTCGAGGAGTTGCTCGATCAGGTTCGGCTCAGTGATCTGGATGCGTTCGAGCATGCGGATGTGCCGTTCGAGTCGGTGGTGGAGGCTGTTGATCCGGTGCGGTCGGAGGCGTTCGCGCCGCTGGCTCAGGTGATGCTCTCGTTCAATCCGGCGGCATCGGTCGCCGACGCCGACGTCGCGGTCGGTGATCTGCAGATCGCTCCAGTGGAGCTGGATCAGGTTCCGGCGCAACTGGATCTGTCTGTGATCGTGTCGTCCGGCGATGCCGGCCATCCGTGGTCCGGTGTGCTGCGCTACGCCACCGACCTGTTCGACGAGCCGACGATCGCGGAACTGTCGCGACGTTTCATCCGTCTGGCAGAAGAACTGACCGCCGACCCGGCCGTGGCCGTGGGTGATGCGGCGCTGCTGGCTGATGCTGATCGTGCTCTGGTGCTTGATCGTTCGGTGGGTGCTGAGGTTGTTGTGCCCGCGGGTTCGGTGGCTGATGCGGTTGCGGCGCAGGTGGTTCGGTCGCCGGATGCGTCGGCGTTGTGGTTCGAGGGGCGCAGTGTTTCTTATGCCGAGTTGTCGGCGAGGGTGAGTGTGCTTGCGCGTGAGTTGATTTCGTCTGGTGTGGGTCCGGATGTAGCGGTGGGTGTGTGTATCGATCGCAGTGTGGAGATGGTGGTTGCGATTCATGCGGTGGTGGCTGCTGGTGGTCAGTATGTGCCGATCGCCACCGATGCTCCGGCTGATCGTGTGCAGTACATGTTGGAGACCGCGGGTGTGGGCATCGTCTTGACCGATGCGCGCATCTTGATCCCTGAGGAGCTGTCGTCGGGCGACGAAGGAGCCGACCGACGGCGTCTCGAAGGGTCCGGTGAGGTGACTGCCTGGGGCGAGCACGTCCGGACGATCGGGGTGGATTGCACCGGTGAGGTGGATTTGTCGACGGCTGCGGTGACCGATGCTGAGCGTCTGGGGCCGTTGTCGTTGGACAATGCGTTGTATACGTTGTTCACCTCGGGTTCGACGGGTGTGCCCAAGGGTGTGACGGTGTCTCATCGTGCGGTGCTCAACCGCCTGTGGTGGGGCCTGGATGCGTTCGGGTGGGCGTTGGGTGATCGGGTGGTGCAGAAGACGCCGTACACCTTCGATGTGTCGG
>NZ_CALLZT010000110.1:0-59282 GCF_937858515.1 uncultured Gordonia sp.
CCTTCCCCTCCAGAGGACTTCCACCTCCAAGCGAATGCCCATGCCGGGCGTACCAGCAGAAAGTCCGTGCACCTGAGCGCACGGACTTTCCGGATGGTTCGGGCAGGGATGCTCAGCCGACACCGAGCAGGTCGATCACGAAGATCAGCGTCTTACCCGACAGCCGATGCCCGGCGCCCGCCGGACCGTAGGCCAGCGCCGGCGGCACGGTGAGGCGACGGCGACCGCCCACCTTCATGCCGGGGATACCTTCCTGCCAGCCCGGGATGAGCCGAGGCAGCGGGAAGTTCGCGGACTGGCCACGATCCCACGACGAGTCGAACTCCTCGCCGGTCTCGTACTCGACACCGACGTAGTGGACGTCGACGACGCCACCGGGCCGGGCCTCGTCGCCCTCACCGACGACCAGGTCGACGACCTGCAATTCAGCCGGTGCCGGGCCTTCGGGAAACTCCACAACGGGTTTGCTCATGAAACTCTCCTTTGAGTCGCGTTGGCGGGCGCACGAAATACGGCGCGCAAAAGAACACCACGCGCCGGGTGCGGCGCGTGGTGTCGGTGACTTATCGGGTGCTGAGGTCGACGTAGTCGCGTTCGGTGTAACCGGTGTACAACTGTCGCGGGCGGCCGATCTTGGTGGTCGGGTCCTCGTGCATCTCACGCCAGTGCGCGATCCAGCCGGGCAACCGGCCGAGCGCGAACAGCACGGTGAACATGCGGGTCGGGAAGCCCATCGCCCGGTAGATGACGCCGGTGTAGAAGTCGACGTTCGGGTACAGCCTGCGCGAGATGAAGTAGTCGTCGTGCAGGGCGACCTCTTCGAGGCCCTTGGCGATGTCGAGCAGGTCGTCCTGCACGCCGAGGGATTCGAGGATGGTGTCGGCGGTCTTCTTGACGATGGCCGCGCGCGGATCGTAGTTCTTGTACACGCGGTGCCCGAAGCCCATCAGCTTCACGCCGTCTTCTTTGTTCTTGACCTTGTCCATGAAGGCCTTGGTGTCGCCGCCGGACTGCTTGATCTCCTCGAGCATCTCCAGCACCGCCTGGTTGGCGCCGCCGTGCAGCGGGCCCCACAGGGCGTTGATGCCGCCCGAGATGGAGGTGAACAGGTTGGCCTGCGACGAGCCGACGAGCCGGACCGTGGACGTCGAACAGTTCTGCTCGTGGTCGGCGTGCAGGATGAACAGCATGTCGAGGGCCTTGGCGACCTTGGGGTCGACCTCGTACGGCTCGGCGGGGAAGCCGAAGGTCATCCGCAGGAAGTTCTCCACCAGGCTCAGCGAGTTGTCCGGGTACAGGAACGGCTGGCCCTGGGACTTCTTGTGCGCGTACGCGGCGATGGTCGGCAGCTTGGCGAGCAGCCGGATGGTGGACAGTTCGACCTGCTCCGGATCCTTCGGGTCGAGCGAATCCTGGTAGTACGCGCTGAGCGCGTTGACCGCACTCGAGAGCACCGGCATCGGGTGCGCGTTGCGCGGGAAACCGTCGAAGAAGCGCTTGAGGTCCTCGTGCAGCAGGGTGTGCCGCTGGATCTTGGTGGTGAAGTCCTCGAGCTGGGCCGGGGTGGGTAGCTCACCGTAGATCAGCAGGTAGCTGACCTCGATGAACGTCGACTTCTCGGCGAGCTGGTCGATCGGGATGCCGCGGTAGCGCAGGATGCCGGCGTCGCCGTCGATGTAGGTGATGGCCGACTTGGTGGAAGCCGTGTTGACGAAGCCGCCGTCGAAGGTGGTCAGGTTCGTCTCGGCCAGCAGCTTGCCGAGTGCGATGGAGTCGGTGCCCTCTGTTGCCTTGAGGATCGGGAGTTGCAGCTGTCCACCGGGGTAAGTGATGGAGGCCGTGTCGGTTGCCTGGTCGGCAGGGACTGTTTCAGCGGACACGCGATCCCCTTCTTGCATTGAAGTGAATTTTGTTGTGGCCCGGTGAGGACCATGGGGTACAACCTAGTCGGTATCGGGCTCACACGCCCACGGAGGGTGCGCACCCGACCTGGAAACTGTAACGGCCGACTGCGACCGTCGCTCACCGCACACCACCTTCTCGCGCACGTCCAACTCGTTTGTTCTGCTTTCATCGTGCCAGCGCCCGGGCCCACGCGCGGCCGATTGCGGTGATCCTGTGGGGATCGGGGCGGTGGCGCGACGGGCGCACTACCCTCGGCGGTATGCGTGTACTGCCCGCCGGACCCGACGCGCTGCTGCTGGATTTCGGTTCCGACGACGATCCGGCCGCCGCAGGCGAGCACGCATGGCGGGCACTGTCCGAGGCTCTGGCGGCGGGTGCGCTGCCCACGATCACAGACCTGGTGCCGGGTGCGCATACGCTGCTCGTGCAGGCCGAATCCGGTTCCGGTGTGGATGATCTCGGGGTTCGCCGCGCGTTACGGACCGCCACCGCCGCGACCGGTCGGGCCGCCGAACCCGATACCGTGACGATCCCCGTCGTCTATGACGGCGCCGACCTCGACGCCGTCGCCGCCCTCATCGGGACCGGCCCCGGCGAGGTCGCCGACATCCATCGGCGCACCCTGTGGCAGGTCCGGTTCATGGGCTTCGCACCGGGTTTCGCCTACCTGACGCCCACCGCCGGATCATCTGACGGACCGCACCCTTTCCACCGGATCGGCCGACGACCGGAATCGCGGCCCCGAGTACCGGCGGGTTCGGTGGCCATTGCCGCCGGCTACAGCGCCGTCTACCCCAGACAGAGCCCGGGCGGCTGGTACCTGTTGGGCCGCACCGGCGTCCGCCTATGGGACGAGACCGCCGACCGGCCCGCGCTGCTCGCTCCGGGCACGCTTGTGCGGTTTGCCGCCGAAGGTGATCGGCGATGACCGGACTGCAGATCCTGGCCACCGGCCCGCTCGCCACTGTGCAGGATCTCGGTCGCCCCGGCCACGCCCATCTCGGTGTACCCCGCTCGGGCGCCGCCGACCGCGGTGCACTGCGGCTGGCCAATCGTCTCGTGGGCAACTTCGAGGGCACCGCCGGAATCGAGGTGACGCTGGGCGGGTTGCGGCTGCGCACCGACGGCCGCGCGCTGGTCGCGGTGACCGGTGCGGTGGGTGCGGTGATGGTGAACGGGCGGCCCGTCGGCACCGGAGCACGGACCGAACTTCCCGCAGGCGGCGAACTGAGCATCGGTACTCCGGTCACCGGCTGCCGCAGCTACCTGGCAGTCCGCGGCGGCATCGACGTGCCGGCGGTACTCGGTTCCCGATCGACCGATGTGCTGGCCGGGCTCGGTCCGCCGCCGCTGGCGGCCGGGGACGTGTTGGCCGTCGGCCCGCCGCAGGCCGCGCTGCCGGCGGTGGCGATGGCGCCGGTCGATGCCCACCGCGACCGCATCACCGTCGTCACCCTGTTCGACGGTCCACGGCGCGAGCACCTCGCCGACCCGGCGTCGCTGACGGCGGGCATGTGGGAGGTAGGCGCCGACAGCAACCGGGTGGGGGTGCGGCTGGCCCGGCCCGGCGGCACCGCGCAGTCACCGGCCAACCATCGCCCGGACGCGGGAGAGTTGGCCTCCGAGGGCATCGCACACGGATCGGTGCAGGTACCGCCCACCGGCAACCCGGTGATCTTCCTCGCCGACCACCCGGTAACCGGCGGCTACCCGGTGGCCGGTGTGCTGTCGGCGCACAGTCTGGATGCGGTGGCGCAGCTGGTGGCCGGATCGCTGATCCGCTTCCGCACCGGCTGACGACGGACGTTCACTCTCGCCCGCCCACCCGGTACCGGATGAACGACGGGATCAGCACTGCGGCCACGAGGGTGGCCAGCACGACGCCCACCCCGCCCATCGAGGTGGCCCACGCGACGCCCACCGACGCTGCCGCCGCTCCGTGCGCGACGTCGGCGATCCGTGGACCACCCGCCACCACCACCAGGAACACGCCCTGCAACCGGCCGCGCACCTCGTCGTTGGCGGCGGCCAGCATGATCGACTGCCGGAACGCCGACGACGCCATGTCGGCGGCACCACCGATCATCAGCAGCACCAGCACCACCGGCAGGATCGGCAACGCCGAACCCCCCGAGAACGCCACGGCCACACCGGCACCGGCCACCGCGACACCCCAGATCAGGATGCACACGATCACGGCCAGACCCTGCCGCCGCACGTGGCTGACCCAACCGGAGAACACTCCGCCGAGCACCGCACCCGCCGAGATCGCGACGAACAGCAGCGCGAACGCCCAGCCGCCCTCGGCGGGGCCACCGAAGTTCTCGTGCGCCATCTGCGGGAACAGCGCCCGCGGCATACCCAGGATCATGGCGATCAGGTCGACCACGAACGAGGCGAGCAGGATCTTCTCCCGTGACAGATACCGCAGTCCGTCGATCACCGACCGCAGTCCCGCGGCCCTGGGCGCGTCGCCGTCGGGCTTCATCGACGGCAGCCGGATCACCGCGAACAGGGTGGGCAGCAGGAAGATGGTGTCCAGCAGGTACAGCAGCGGAAAGCCGAGCGCGGGGATCATCGCGCCGCCGACGAGCGGGCCGGCGATCGCACCCGCCTGCGTGACCGTCATCGACAGGCTCAGTGCCGCGGGCAGTTCGCGGGCGGGCAGCAGCCTCGGCAGGATCGCGGTCCGCGTGGGCTGGTTGACCGCGAAGAACGCCTGCTGAACGGAGAACAGCGCCAGGATCACCCACACGTTCTCGACACCGGCGGCGGCCTGCAGCCAGAACAGGGCACTGCACCCGATGAGCCCGACGGTGGTGCACACCAGCAGCATCCGGCGGTCCATCGCGTCGGCGAGCGCACCGCCCCACAACCCGAACACGACCAGCGGCACGAGCCCGAACACGCCGGTCAGCCCGACGTACGCCGAGCTCCCGGTGATCAGGTAGATCTGCGCGGGCACGGCCACGATGGTCAGCTGTGCCCCGATCACCGTCACGATGTTGGCCAGCCACAGCCGCCGGAAGTCGAGGTCCTTCAGCGGCGCGGTGTCGGCGAGAAGTCGCGCCACCCCTACGGTTGCAATCGCTGCGCGTGCCAGCCGTCGTCGGTGAGGGTTAGCCGGACCCGGTTGTGCAGCCGGTTGGCCCGGCCTTGCCAGAACTCGACGACGCGCGGCCGGATCCGGTACCCGCCCCACTGCCCGGGCACCGGAACCGGTGCGCCCGAATCGAATCCACCGAAGCCCGCAGCCACGTCGGCGGCCTTGCGTTCAAGTTCGAGGCGGCTGCCGATGGGACGCGACTGCTCCGACGCCGACGCCGACAGCTGCGATCCGCGGGGACGTTTGGCCCAGTACTCAGCGGTTTCTGCGGCGCTCACCTTCTCGACCGGTCCCCGCAGGTGCACCTGCCGTTCGAGCGCGATCCACGGGAACGTCACCGACGCGTGCGGGTGGACGGCCAGGTCATGGCCCTTGTCCGAGTCGTAGCCGGTGAAGAAGGTGATGCCGTCGGCGTCGGCGCCCTTGCACAGCACGGTGCGGGTGACGGGCAGTCCGTCGGCGTCGACGGTACCGAGCACCATCGCGTTGGGTTCGGGGATGCGGGCTTCGAGCGCCTCGTGCAGCCACACCTCGAACAGTTCGAGCCACGGCGGGTCGCCGCGCAACCAGCCCGGGTCGAGTTTCTCGCCGACACCGTCGGCACCGGCCGCCGGGAAACCTCCCCCGGGGGTGGCGGGGGTGTCGCCGCCGTATCCGACGCGCAGGTTGGACAGGTCGACACGGTACCGGCGGTCGCCGGGCCGATCGACGGGGTACCGGCGATCGCCGGGCAGATCTTCGGTCACGTAGTGGCAGGTTCCTCCGCCGCTGCGCGAGCGCCCGGACGGTGGACGTGGCTACAGTCTTGAGCAGGTGACACCGCCGCAGCCCGGCGATCAGCACAGGCCCGCGCGGCGAGGCCCCGACGTGAAGAGGTGAGGGCCGATGCCCGCGAATGTGCCCGAAGGATTTTCCGCCGGACTCGAGGGCGTCGTCGCCTTCACCACCGATATCGCCGAACCCGACAAAGACGGCGGCAACCTCCGCTACCGCGGCGTCGACATCGAGGACCTCGTCGAGAACAAGGTCACCTTCGCCGACGTGTGGGCGCTGCTCGTCGACGGAAAATTCGGCGACGGCCTGCCCCCGGCCGAACCGTTCCCGCTGCCCATCCACACCGGCGACGTCCGCGTCGACGTGCAGGCGGCACTGGCGATGCTGGCCCCGATCTGGGGCTATCGACCGCTCCTGGACATCGACGACGCCACCGCCCGCGACAATCTGGCGCGGGCCTCGGTGATGGCGCTGTCTTATGTGGCGCAGTCGGCCCGCGGCATCCATCAGCCGGCGGTGCCGCAGCACATCATCGACGACTGCGACACCGTCACCGCCCGGTTCATGACCCGATGGCAGGGCGATCCCGACCCCCGGCATGTCGCGGCCATCGACGCCTACTGGGTCAGCGCCGCCGAACACGGTCTCAACGCGTCGACGTTCACCGCCCGCGTCATCGCCTCCACGGGCGCCGACGTCGCGGCGTCGTTGTCGGGGGCGATCGGCGCGATGTCAGGTCCGCTGCACGGCGGGGCGCCCGCCCGGGTGCTGCCGATGATCGAGGAGGTCGAGCGCTCCGGCGATGCCCGCGCGCTGGTCAAGGGCATCCTCGACCGCAAGGAGAAGCTGATGGGATTCGGGCACCGGGTGTACCGGGCCGAGGATCCCCGCGCCCGGGTATTGCGCCGCACCGCACGAGAACTCGGCGTGCCCCGGTACGAGGTGGCCGCCGCCCTCGAACAGGCCGCGCTCACCGAACTGCGTGAACGCCGTCCCGACCGCGCCATCGAGACCAACGTCGAATTCTGGGCGGCGGTGATCCTCGACTTCGCCGAGGTGCCCACGCACATGATGCCCGCGATGTTCACCTGCGGACGCACCGCCGGCTGGTGCGCGCACATCCTCGAACAGAAACAACTCGGCAAACTGGTACGGCCCGCGGCCGTCTACACCGGTCCCGGTCCGCGCCGCCCCGAGGACGTCGACGGCTGGGTGCCGCGCCCATAGTCGCGACCCGCCGCGAGGTATCGGTCGTGCTTTACCACATCGACGGGGAACCACGTGAGCAAGTGGTCCCCGCCACACCGGTAAACTGCATCGTCATGAGCGAAACCGCCACCGCACCTATCACCATCCCCGCCGACCTGCTGCCGTCCGACGGACGTTTCGGCTGCGGACCGTCCAAGGTCCGTCCCGAGCAGTTGCAGTACCTCGTCGACACGGGGTCGTCGGTGTTCGGCACCAGCCACCGGCAGGCTCCGGTGAAGAACGTGGTGGGTGCGATCCGCGAAGGCCTGGCCCAGCTGTTCTCGCTGCCCGAGGGCTACGAGGTCGTGCTGTCCAACGGCGGTACTACCGCGTTCTGGGACGCTGCCGCGTTCGGACTGATCGAGCGTCGCTCGCTGCACCTGACCTACGGTGAGTTCAGCTCCAAGTTCGCCACCGTGTCCAAGAAGGCGCCGTTCCTCGACGCACCCGCGGTGATCTCCACCGACCCGGGCACCGCCCCCGACCCGGCCGCCCTGACCGCCGACGACTTCGGCGGCGCCGACCTGATCGGCTGGGCCCACAACGAGACGTCGACCGGCGTGGCCGTGCCGGTGCTGCGCCCGGCCGGGTCCGAGGACTCGCTGGTGGCCATCGACGCGACCTCCGGTGCCGGCGGTCTGCCGGTGAACGTCGCCGACGCCGACGTCTACTACTTCGCCCCGCAGAAATGCTTCGCCGCCGACGGCGGTATCTGGGTGGCCCTGATGAGCCCCAAGGCGCTCGAACGCATCGAGAAGATCGCCCAGACCGACCGGTGGGTGCCCGAGTTCCTGTCGCTGCCCACGGCGGTGGACAACAGCTCCAAGAACCAGACCTACAACACCCCGGCGCTGGCGTCGCTGCTGCTGTTCGGCAACCAGATCGACTGGATGCTGGGTAACGGCGGCCTCGACTGGTGTGTCTCGCGTACCGCCGACTCCAGCAAGCGCCTGTACGACTGGGCCGACGCCAGCGAATACGCCACCCCGTTCGTCCCCGATCCGGCGCTGCGCAGCCAGGTCGTGGGCACCATCGACTTCTCCGACGACGTCGACGCGGCGGCCGTCGCCAAGGCGTTGCGCGCCAATGGCGTGGTCGACACCGAGCCGTACCGCAAGCTGGGCCGCAACCAACTGCGCATCGGCATGTTCCCGGCGATCGAACCCGACGACATCACCGCACTGACCCGGTGCATCGACCACGTCGTCGGCAAGCTCTGAGAGTTACGTTCTGCCACACTGGCATCGCCCGATACCTGTAGCATCAGCTATCACTGGCATCGCAGGCGGATAACGGGTTTTCGCGTGTCATCGGGCATCGAAACCGGCGGTCTGATCTAGGGTCTGATTCAGGCTGTGCCCGGTGCCTGTTCTCAGGGTCATACCGGTACTCAGGGTCACGGAGGAGGAGCAGATGCGTGAACTCCGCGTCGTCGGTGTCGACACCGACGGCAAACGTGTCATCTGCCAGGATCCCGACACCACCGAGCGGTTCGCGATCGTCGCCGACGAGCGACTGCGGGCCGCCGCCCGCGGCGATCTCTCCCGGCTGGGCCAGATCCAGATCGAGATGGAGAGTTCGCTGCGGCCGCGCGAGATCCAGGCCCGCATCCGCGGCGGTGCGAGCGTCGCCGAGGTGGCCGCGATCGCCGGTGTCACCATCGAACGGATCGAGCGCTTCGCGCATCCGGTGCTGCTCGAACGGCAACGCGCCACCGAGTTGGCCGCGCAGTCGCATCCGCTCCGGGAGGACGGCCCGTCCAAGTCCACGCTCTCCGAGGCGGTCGCCGAGGCATTCTCCGCGTTCGGTTACAGCTCCACCGAAATCGACTGGGACGCCTGGAAGGGCGACGACGGCGAGTGGGTCATCCAGCTCATGTGGCTGGTGGGGCACACCGACTTCTACGCCCACTGGCGGTACCGGCCCGGATCGCACGGCGGCATCACCGATCCCAAGCAGAAGCCGGCATACGAGATCACCCACCCGGAACTGATCACACCGCGGCCGAGACTGTCGCCGGTGGTGGTCGGGCAGTCGGCGCAGCCCGACACGCTGCCGGCGGCATTCGCCGATCAACCGCAGCAGGTGTCACCCGACCCGGCAGCCCCGATCGTGCCGCTCGTGGCCGACGTCGCCGCACACGACGATGCGTGCCCGGAGCCCGGGCCGATGGGCGGTGACGGGGTGACCGGGGGTGCGGCACCCGACATCACCGATTCCGAAGACCACGAGGAGCCCGTGCACGATGCCCTTCAGGACGATGACCGTCACGACGCCGCCCATCGGGACACCGCTCATCAAGACGCCGCTCATCAGGACCCCGCCCATCACGACGATGCCCACAGCAACGACGTCGCTGTGAAACCTCGACGCAGGTCCCGCACTCCATCGGTCCCGGCCTGGGAGGACGTCCTGCTGGGCGTCCGCGGCAACGGGCACAGCTGAGCCGTGTCCGCCCGCGCCACAGCCGTCTGGTTCATCGACACACCGGACGCCACGGTCCGTATCCGCCAAGGCCTCGTCAACAATGCCGACGACGCCGGCGCGCTCGTCGCGCCGATCTACGACGACAAGGTGCTGGTCCCCGCCGTCGAGACAGACCTGGCCACAGCCGCTGAGCTTGCCGAATCGGACCCCGATTCGATGGTGTACGTCGGCTCCTACGGTGGCCTGGCCGTCGTCATGTCCTCCCGGTTCGCCACCGCCCGCCCGTCGACGCTCACGTGCACGATCTCGGCCATGCGCCGCAGTTCCGTGGTGACCTTGCTGCACACCGACCCCGACACCGCGCTGGGCTGCTTCGCCCGGTGGGAGAACGGCACGCTGCGCCGATCGTTCGCGGCCGACCCCGTGGACATCCATCAGGACGAAGGCATCCCGTTCGTGTTCGAGCGGCCGTTCTGGGCGGGCGAATGCCCGATCTACTATGCGCCAGGCACCCAGCCGGAGCTGATGGCGTTGCCGTTCCACCCCCAGGAACTCGCCGAGCAGGCCAACCGTGACTGGCTCGGCTTCCGCTTCACGCACCCGCTCGCCGACACCGACAGCGATCCGGAGTCGATCCCGGTGGTCGGTTTCCGGATCCATCCGGCCGGTTACGTCCCGACCGAGGACGATGTGGTGACGTCCGTCCCACCGCAACGGACACAGGTTCCCGATGATTCCGACATCGTGACGGCCCCGCTCGCATCGCAGGCGCCGGTGCCCGTTGCGTTCGACCCCATGACGTTCGACCCCGCGACATTCGACCCCGCGACAGCCGGCCCCATGACAGCCGACCTCATGACATCGGGGGATCCCATGACGTCCGGGGACCCTATGGGATCAGGGGACTTCGTCTCCCAACCCGCGCTCCAACTGCCGACTTCGGTGTATGCCGACCCCGTGACCGCCCCCCTCGCGCCGGTCCTCCGGGCGGCCGGCCTCATGACCGCCGCACCCGCACGATCGGTCACGGTTGCCGTGGTACCGGCCGGCGAGCCGGAGCTGGAGCCGGAGCGGGAGCCGCGGGGTTCGGTCCGGGCACCCAGAGTCGGCATCGGCAAGCGCATCGGCCAGTATTTCGGCTTCGGTCTCTAGAGGCCCGGTCTCTAGGGGCCCGGTCTCCAGGAGAGCGGTCTTCAGGACAGTCACGGGCGCGGGTGCGCGATGACGGTCAGTTCGGGATGAAAGTCAGTGCGGAACGAAGGTGAGTACCACGCCGGCCCCGAGCCCGGCGAGCAGTCCCACGTAGCTGCCGGCGACCAGCCACCGCCAGACCGGCCGCAGCCGTAGGTCCCACAGCGTCCACGCGATGCCTACCGCCACGACTGCCGTCGCGATCCAGCCGAGCCACCACCGGATACCGCCGATGAGGTCGTTGATCCCCACGAGCAGACAGGCGCTGAACAACGCCAGCGCGGTGGCGACGAGTAGGCCCAGCGCCCACGGTGTCGGTTCGGGCGGTGGCGCGACACTCATCGCCCGGCCCTCACCCGTTCGTAGAATGCGATGGCGGCGGCGGTGGCCACGTTGAGGGAGTCGGTGCCCCGCGACATCGGGATACGTGCCCGGATGTGACTGGCCCGCATCGCGGCCCGCGTCAGGCCGGGCCCCTCGGCCCCCACCAGGAACGCGACCTTGTCCCGCGGCGCGCCGGTCGCCGGATCGATCAATGCCCGCGCGAGATCGGGCGAGGACGGCTCGGGAGTCAGCGACAACGTCTGAAAACCGTTCTCGTGCAATATGTCCAACCCACCCGGCCAGTCGGTGAAAGCCGTGAACGGCACGAGCAGCGCATGCCCCATCGACACCCGGACACAACGCCGGTACAGGGGGTCGGCACACCCGGCCCCGAACAGCACGGCGTCGACGCCGAGACCCGCGGCATTGCGGAAGATGCTGCCGATGTTCTCGTGGTCGTTGACGCCTTCGAGCACCGCGACGGTCCGCGCACCCACCAGCACGTCGGCCACATCAAGGACGTGCGGGACATCAAGGACGTGCGGTCTGCGGGCCACCGCGAGCACGCCGCGGTTGAGGTGGAACCCGACGACCTGCGCCATGACGTCGGCGCTCGCCCGGTAGAACGGCACCCCGGCCAGCGACGGGTCACGCAGATCAGCGGCCAGCTCATGTAACCGCTTGTCGACACCGAGGAAGGCGTGCGGCGCGAATCGCGAGGCGATCATCCGCTGCGCGACCAGCACCCCTTCGGCGATCACCAGTCCCTTGCCGACGCGACCGCCCGGCAGTGCGGGCAGATCCGGCCGGCGGTCCACGGAGTTCAGGTCCCGGAAGTCGTCGACGCGCAGGTCGCCGGGGTCGTCGATGTCGACGACGGTCACCGAGAGACCGTCGGGGACGAGCGCTCTGTCGACGGCTGCGGATTCGGCGTCCGGGGACTCGGTATCTGGGGACTCGGCATCTGGGAACGACACGCGGTCAAGTCTGCCAAATCCACTTGACATGCTGTGACACCGTGGAGTGGTGAGTACTTCGAACCCGGCATTCCCCTTCGAGCTGCGCCGCGCCACCGACGACGACTGGCCGGACATCTTCGTCGCCGACGCACGGGCCTTCCTGCAACAAGGCCCGATGCCGGAGTCCGATCGGGCCTCCGTGCGCGGAATGTACGGCAACGACGATGTAGTCGTCGTGCGAGATCCGGCGATCACGGCCGGCCAGTCGCTGGCCGGCGTCGCCACCTTCGAGCGCTTGCAGATCACCGTGCCCGGTCCTGATCAACCGGTCGTGCGGGCTGCCGGCCTCACCTGGGTGTCGGTGGCCTCGACGCATCGGCGCCGGGGCATCCTGCGGGCGATGATGAGTGATCTGTTCGACCAGTGGGAGTCCGAAGAGTATCCGTTGGCCGCGCTCATCGCGTCGGAGGCGACCATCTACGAGCGCTATGGTTTCGGCCCGGCCACGTTCACCGATTCGTATCGGATCGAGATCGAGAAGGCTCAGCTACGGGCGGAGGCCGATACCTCGGGTACCACTCCCGTCGTCTACGCCGCGCCGGGAGATATCGCGAAAGTGCTTCCCGTTCTGCATGACCGGTGGGCACGAACGCGACCCGGCGCGGTCCATCGGAACGAGAACCGATGGCGGAACATATTCCGTATCGTCCCGGATACGGACACACCGGCGCCAAGCACAGAGGCCGTGCACGTACTGTTGCATCAGGACGGCTATGCGCGCTACAGCGTCGCCGACGACCCCGCGGCATCCCGCACGGTCCGCATCGTCCGCGCCGATGTCTTCGATTTCGTCGCGGTCACCGATGAGGCGCATCGCGAACTATGGCGGGTGTTGCTCAATCTCGACCTGGTGAGCACTGTGGACGTTCAGCTCCCCACCGACGACCCGTTGCCGCTGGCTGTGACCGATCTTCGGCCGGTGGCGCGGGAGACACGTGGCGACGCGATGTGGCTGCGGATTCTCGACATTCCGGCGGCCCTGACGCTGCGTGGCTACCGCGGCGATCTCGACGTGGTGATCGACATCGAGGACCCATTCCGTGGCCGCGGGGGCACGTTCGGCCTCCAGGTGACCGACGGAGTCGCACAGGTTGCCCCGTCGACGGCCGAACCCGATGTGCGCATGGATATCGCGGTACTGGGTTCGATCTATCTGGGCGCGATCGCACCGTCGGCGATGGCGGCCGCCGGAAGGCTGTGGACGGCCGGTCCGGACATCACCGCAGCACTGGATCGGGCGTGGGCCACCGATCGGGCACCGTTCGCGGGCACCTACTTCTGATCTGATCGGCCGGGGTTCTGATCGGCCGGTTGTCTGACGCCCGATCGGCACGGGTGCCGGTCGAGTGTCAGGCGACCGGATCTCAGGCGACCGGAACTATGACGGGTACCGGCGGCGGGACCGCACCCATCGCCGCGCGTGGCGCGATCTCGTCCACCGCGCGAGGCGCGATCTCATCCACCGCGCGGGGCGCGTTCTCATCAATGTCGTCGGCGCTGTGGATGATCTTGTCCATGATGCCGACCACCCGGTGCAGCGCGTCGCGCTCCTCGGTGGTGAGTTCGGCGAGCCGCCGGCTGAGCCATTCCTCGCGCGCGGCGAGTTCTTCGGCGATCGCGTCGGCTCCGCGAGCGGCCAGCGACACGATGGCCTGCCGTCCGTCGGTCGGGTGCGGTTCCCTCTTGACCATGCCGAGCTCGGCCAGTGAGGCGATCACCCGGGTCATCGACGGGGGCTGTACCCGTTCGGCCATGGCGAGCGCACCCGGTGTCATCGGACCCTCGTGGTGCAGGGTGCTCAACGCCGACAGCTGGGTCAGGGACACGGACTTGGCTCCGCGACGGCCCCGCAGGCGACGAGCCAGCCTGACCACAACCAACGACAGATCGCCCGGCAACCGGTCGACATCGTAAATCTCGTTCACGCTGACAGACTAATCGACAACGTGGATGCAACGTATTAAAGAATCAGGCCGGGTGGGTATTTAGCCCAGATAAGGGACCAAGGACCCACGACACGCCACAAACTTGTAGTCCGTACGGGTGATTGCTAATCGAAAAGATTTGAGATTGGTTCGCGGACAAAGTAAAGCACGAACACCGCCGCCACCAGCCACAGCAGCGGATGCACCGCTTTCGCCTTGCCCGACGCGGCCGCCAGCACCACCCAGCTGACAAATCCGACACCGATTCCGTTGGCGATCGAATAGGTGAACGGCATCGTCACGATCGTCAGGAAACATGGCAGCGCAATGTCGAACCGTGTGAAGTCTATATTGCGCACCTGAGAAATCATCATTCCACCCACCACAACGAGTGACGGCGCCACCGCCTCAAGCGGAATGATGCTGTAAATCGGTGTCAAGAACATCGCCACGAGGAACAGAGCACCGGTGACGACATTGGCGAGTCCGGTGCGCGCGCCCTCGGCGATACCCGACGCGGACTCGACGAAAACCGTGTTGGACGAGGCCGACGCCGCACCGCCGACCACCGCGCCCGAGCCCTCGACGATCAACGCCCGGCCGATACCCGGCAGGGCGCCGTCCTTGTCGGCGAGGCCCGCCTCCTGCCCGAGCCCGGTCATCGTGCCCATGGCGTCGAAGAAGTTCGACAGCACCAGCGCGAACACCAGCGCACACGCGGCGAACACCGAGATCTGACTGAACGCCCCGAACAGATCGACCTCGCCGACCAGACTCAGATCCGGCAGACCGCCCACGCTGTCGGGGATCGAAGGAACCGACAGACTCCAGCCGCCCTTCTCCGTGGCCCCGGACCCGAAGTCGAACACCGACTCGACGACCACCGACACCACGGTCATGATCGCGATGCCCAGCAGCAGGCCGCCGGGAACCCGCCACACCACCAGCGCGGCCATCAGCAGCACGCCGACGACGAAGATCAGCGTCGGCACCGTGGCGATCGAATTGCCCTCCGTGCCCAACTGCACGGGCACCGTCGTGTTGGCGGCGTCGGGAACACGGTGGACGAATCCGGCGTCGACCATCCCGACGAATGCGATGAAACACCCGATACCGGCCGCGATCGCCGCCTTGAGTTCGGTCGGCACGGCGTTGAACACGGCAGTGCGGAATCCGGTGGCCGCCAGCACGACGATGATGATGCCGTCGATCACCACCAGGCCCATCGCCGCCGGCCACGACATCTGCGGGGCGATGGTCACCGCGAGCAGGCTGTTGATGCCCAGACCCGCGGCCAGCGCGAACGGATAGTTCGCGACGATGCCGAAGATGATCGACATGACGCCCGCGACCAGCGCGGTGACCGCGGCTACCTGATCTAGTTGCAGGAAGTGCCCATTGGCGTCGGTGTTGTGCTCACCGCCGATGATGATCGGGTTGAGCACCACGATGTAGGCCATCGTGAAGAAGGTGACAAGACCGCCGCGGACCTCGCGGCTCAGCGTCGACCCCCGTTCACTGATCTTGAAGAACCTGTTGAGAGCGCCGGTACCGGACCCTGCCGGTGTCGGGGCGCCGAGCGCAGACGAGTCAGCCACAGCAGAAAGTTACCCTGAACCCATGGCCGTCGCACCCGACTCCCCCGAGTCCACAGAGATCCCCGAACTGCCGGAAAAGCTGCGCGCTCCGGGGCCCGTGATCGTCGCCGGAATGGTGGCCTGGCTCGTGGCGACGATCGTCGTGGCCGTCACCGGTGCGGGTTCCGACCGGGCGCTCACCGTGTGTCTGGTGGGGCTCGGCGTCGGTGTGCTCGGCATCGTCATCGTGACGGTGCAGCGCGGCGCGGTACGCCGGGGCGCCAAGGGCGCTCAGGTTGGCCTGGACTGAGACACCGACCCACCCACCAGCCCCGCTGCGGCCGGTAGATGGGTGATACCGCGGTCGTCGACCCACCACGCCACGGTGTGCTCGGCGCCGGTGTCGCGCATGCGTACCCGCACCCGCCCGTGCACCCTGACCTCGCCGTGGCCCGGCACCCGGCCGGTGGCCGCCGCGAACGCGACCGCCGCGCCGTCGTCCCACGTCGCCGCGGTGCCCTCGCCGACCACGTCGGCCCGCTGACGCTCCGATGCCAGGCCGATGTCGAGGATGTCGGCGAGCAACTCCGCGGCGTCGGCATCCACCGGCAGCCCGCACAGCACGGCCGAGGACGGCTCGGTCACCCCGACCAGCCACGGCCGGTCGACGACGACGCCGTCCCGGCCGGCGGACCCGTCGATTCTGCGCACCCCCGCCGGCACGTCGAGGTCGTCGACGGTGAACACACCCGACGAGCAGGCCGCCACGACGTCGGCATGGGCGCGGATCGCCACGCCCGGGCTGACCGCCCGGGCCGGGTCGGCCAGCCGGTCGAGCACCAGCTGCGCGTCGGCCGCCGATTCGATGACGCCGCCGAGTGCGGATGCCAACAGGTCGGCATGCGGATGGTCGAGCGGGTCGAGCACCCCGGCCAGCCGCGGGTCGTCGGGCGCCCGATAGTCGCCGAGACGAAGGCCGCCGACGACGGCGTTGCGGCGCAACCACCATGCCGTGTAGCCGTCGCGGTCGGACAGCAGCGGCGCCGTGCGTCCGTCGGTCGCCAGCAGCGTCAGCGCCGCCGGCCACCTGTCGGGGTCGACGAGGTCGAGGTCGCGGACGGCCCGCAACGTCTGCGGCGGCTCCGGCTGCGCGTCCCACCAGAGGTCCTCGTCGGGCAGATCGTGGTCGGCGGCCACCGGCATGTCGTCGGTGACGATCAGGAACCCCCAGCCCGCGCCCAGCCTGCGCAGTGTCGCCACACCGTGCTCGGCCACGAACTCCGGGTCGACGGAGCCGAACGGCGAGTCCTCGTCGAGGACCTGTGCGAGCGGGCTGCCCGGTAGCAGCAGTTCGTCGGCGCACACCCATTCGCCGCCGGAATCGGGCAACGGCAGGGCCGCCAGCCATTCGGGGGCGACGACGTCCGGGTCGGCGGCGAGAACCCCGAGAACCTCGGCCACCACGGTGTCGGTGTCGGCCTCGTACGGATCGTCGGCGCACGCCTGCACGGCGGCCCGCAGCTCCGGCAGGTCAAGCAGTTCGACGATCGAGATCACCTGTGCACCAAGACGTTCCAGGAGCGGATGGACCGCCTGCCGGTCCGGGGTGGCGATCCAGGACGCCCGGGTGCCCGATACCTGCGGGATCAACAGCCCACGGGCGCCGAAGTTGAGTCGTCCGTCGGCCCGTGGCACCGGCAACGCACCGAGCGACTCGGCCTCGTCGGGACCGGACACCAACGGCGACAGCGCATCATAGAGCCGCCACCACCACCGCGGGGGTCGCTGGGCTCCCGCGAGACGGTCGGCGATATCGGCCAGACCGATCTCGGCGACACCCGCCGCGCGCAACCCGGGAAGATGGGCCGGTCCCGAGATATCCACGGACGCAAGGCCACCCATCAGATCACCGAGAACGTCGGCGAGCGGCTCGGTGAGGTCGGCGAACACCTCGGCCCGCCGGGGCGATACGTCACCGTCGGCGACGGTGGGCAACCAGCTGCCCGCCGCCACCTCGGCGAGTACCGCACCGGTCAACGCGGCGTCGATATCGTTGCGCGCCAACCCTACTCGTGGAACCAATACCGGCCGGGCGGCCCGCGGCAGCGCCCGCATCAGCGCCACGTAGCCGTCGGCGATCCCGGTCAGGTCGGCGTCCGGATGCACTCGACGGCGATCCGGTGTCAACACAAGATCGGTGATACACCTTGCGGGCAAGGACAATTCGATGTCGGTAGGGGTCGGCGCCCGGAGTACGTCGCCGTCAGCGGGCACCGCCGCACCGGCCGCGTCCAGCTCCACCAGCCACGCCGCACTCCGCCCGGTGGACACCAGCCACGAACGTTCTCGCCCGCCGGCGGACCGCACCGTGGCTACCTCGACCCCCGGCTCGTCCGGATGCGGGCGCCGGTCGATGACGAATCCGGTTCCGGCGATGTCGATCTGGGCGAGCGCGGACAGTTCGAGCAGCAGATCCGGTGCTTCCGACATCATCCCGGCGATCAGCGCCGCAGGGTCGAGCCCGGCACGCACCGACAGCACGAGTTCGGTGTCGAAGCCGTCGGCCGGCGGCACCTGCGACGGCCACGCCAGTCGCAGCAACGGCACCCGTTGGGCCGTCAGACCGTCGGCGGCACCGAGACCGGTGATCTGCTGCCAGCTACGGTCCCGGTCGAAGACCACCGAACCCGAACGTGACCGGATCTCGACGGTGTCGGCAACCGCCGCCGTGGCCGTGAACCCGACGCCGAACCGGCCGACCACCGGCAACGAATCCCCGCCGGCACCATGCGGCTGATCGGCCACTGAGCTGTCCATGTGGCTGTCGGGGTGAGTGGCCGATACTCCCTGTTTGGCCGATACTCCCTGTTTGGCCGATACTCTCAGGGCCGTCAGCGAACGCACCCCCGCCGCCGACAGCGGTTCACCGGTGTTGGCCACGTGCAACTCACGTCCGGTCAGCCAGACCGCGACGGTGCCCGGTACCCCCGCAGCCGCTGCGGCGTCGGCACCGTTGGCGGCGAGTTCGGTGAACAGCCGGTCGCGGTAGCCGACCGATACCAGATCGGATTCGGCGGCACTGTCCTCGAGTAGCCGGGTCGGCGACACCTGCCACGACTCGCAGATCGCCGCACGCAACCGCGCGGTACCGAACGGATCGGAACCCGGCCCGAACGGATCGGCCGTGTCGCCCGCGCTCACTCTGCGGCGACGCGGACCGGGGTCTGCTCGATGGCGGCCTGGCGCGCCGCGGTGGACACGATCTCCACCGCACCGTCGTCATAGGCCTCGAACGCGGGCGACCCGGCGCCGCGCGGCGCGGGGATGTCCGAATGCGCGCCGCAACCGTACTCGGCGGAGACCACCCGCCCGTCGGCCGAGTACTCGTTGGCGCACACGCCGAAGCCCGCCCGCAACGCACCCGACAACGGAACGTAGAAGCCGCACGAGCAGCACGAATGATTGGCCGCCAGCGCCATCGCGGCCGTCGGCCCGAACTCGCCGTCGTACCAGCGCTGCGCCGCGTCGTCACGGCCCTCCCGGCTGAGCAGCCTGCTGCGGCCCAGACCCAGCTCGCCGATGGCCTGCGCGACATCGTCCGGATCGGTCGACTCGCTCTCGGCGCGGAACTCATCCCCGGTATCGACTTGACCCGGCACCAGCCGGGGGTCGTCGGGTTCGGCCGCCAGGACGTCGCCGGGGGTGAGATCGCCCGCGACGACCCGCTCGTTCCACGGCACCCAGGCCGGGGCCAGCAGCGAATCGGTGCCCGGCAGCAGCGCGATCTCACTGACCGTGATCTCCTCGGACCCGGGAGCGCCGGCCAGCACCACGCACCACTGCCAGCCCCGATACCCCACCAGATCAGCCTCGAAGTAGTGGGCGACGGCCCAAGGGCCCTCGGCGTCGGCACCCCGATGCGCACCGGGCTGCGCGCCGTCGTCGATCAGCGCATCCCGTGCCTGAGCAACAGCGTCGAGGAGCCGGTCACCACCACTTGGAAGAGTCACTGTTCCAGTGTGCAATACGGACGGGTCCGCGTTCCACTCGCCGCCCGACCGCGCCTCCCCACAGCGACACACCGATAGGGAACAATCGACGATGTGAATCGACGTGAACGGCCGCCGCATCCCCGGCCAGACGAGCCCGGCCCGACCCGGCCCGGATCGGCGTCGAACTCGGGCAGTTACCCGCTACCGGGCAGTCCCCGGCGACCGGGCGGCCAGACGCCGCCCAACCGCAGCACCCCGGTGACCCGGCCTCTCGATGAGCATCCGGGCGCCGTCAACTACCCGCCGGACGGCTACCCCGGCGACCGGTCCGCCGACCACACCCGGCGCGATACCCGCCGGACGGGTGCGGGCCGGGCCGACCAGGCCTACCTGCCGCGGCCCACTCACAACCCACATCTGTCACCCCTGAACGACCGGTACGACAAGCCCCACGTCCGCCCTCACCCGGGCGAGGACCCGGCTGCCGGGATCGATCCCGGTCAGTCGCCCCGCAACGGACCGTCGACCACCCCGGCCGCCCCCTCGAAACTGACGGTGACCCGGGTCGCGGCGATGCGCGGCAGATACTTCTCCCGGCTGTTCGCCGACAAGGTGTATCAGGCGGCCACCGCCGACGGCGCCGACCGCTCGGGCATGACCGCGCTGACCATCCCGGTGATCACCAACTTCGCCGTCGACGCCGCCATGGCCGTCGCCCTGGCCAACACCCTGTTCTTCGCCGCGGCCACCGGCGAATCCAAGGTCAGTGTCGCGCTGTACCTCGCGCTGACCATCGCCCCGTTCGCGGTCATCGCCCCGCTCATCGGTCCTGTCCTGGACCGCCTGCAACGGGGCCGCCGCATCGCGATGGCCACCACATTCGGGCTCCGGGCCCTGCTGGCGGTGCTGATCATCGCCAACAGCGACTGGAACTCGCAGGCCGGGCAACTGCACTACGACCCGTGGGTGCTGTACCCGTGCGCGCTGGGGATGATGGTGCTGTCCAAGTCGTTCGGCGTGCTCAAATCGGCGGTGACCCCCCGAGTGGTGCCACCGGCGATCGACCTGCCGCGCGTCAACTCGCGACTGACCACCTTCGGCCTGATCTTCGGCACCATCGTGGGCGGGGCAGTGGCCGCAGTGTTCGAACTGCTGCTGTCCAAGGCGCTACCGCCGCACGTGCCGGGTGCATTGGTGTGGCTGTGCGCGCTCGGCATCGCAGGCGCCGTGTACTGCATGCGGATTCCGGCTTGGGTGGAGGTGACCGAGGGCGAGGTCCCCACGACGTTCACCTACCACGGTGAACCGGCCACGTCGGCGCCCCCACGCGACGACGCCGGATTCGCCCAGGGTGCCGAAGGCGTCGCGGCCCGCGGCAGGCAGGTGGCCGGTGCCATCGCGCAGACCATCCGCCAGCCACTGGGCCGAGCGGTGGTGGCCGGGCTCTGGGGCAACGCCACGATCCGCGTCCTCACCGGTTTCCTCACCCTCTACATCGCGTTCTACGCCAAGGCGCAGGGCCAGCAGTCCGGGCTGATGCAACTGGCGGCCGTCGGTGCGGTCGGTGCGGCGGCAGCCGTCGGAAACGCACTCGGCAACGGGCTGGGTACTCGCGTCGAGCTGAAGAACCCGCCCCGGATCATCGTCATCGCCACCACCTCGTGCTGTGCCATCGCTCTGCTCGCGGCGATCTTCGGCAACCTGTTCGGCGCGGTGGCGGCGGGTCTGGTCGGCTCCGGAATGAGCGCCATCGGCAAGGTATGCCTGGACTCGACGATCCAGGACGGCCTGCCCGAACAGTCCCGGGCCTCGGCGTTCGGGCGATCGGAGACGGTGTTGCAGTTCGGCTGGGTGCTCGGGGCCGCGCTCGGCGTGCTGCTGCCCACCACGTTGTCGATCGGCTTCGGTGTGGTCGCCGGGGTGACGGCGATCGGGACGGTGCAGACGATCCTCACCACCCGCGGGTCGACGCTGGTCCCTGGCTTCGGCGGCAACCGTCCCGACTATGCTTCGCCCTCCGGGGTCATTGCCCGGCCCGCCCCGGGAACCCGGCCGGCTCCCCCACAGCCAGGTCACCCACACCCCGGTCCCCCACACCAGGGCACCACCCCGTACCCCCCGCATACTGACAGAAGAGGAAGACCCCGGACGTGATTCTCGGACAGCTCCGCAGCAGGGCATTGGCGATCATCGTCGTGGTGGCCGTGGCCTTCGCGGCGATCGTCGGCGGCACCGTGGCATTTCTCACCGACGGGTTCACCGGCCACGACGACGAGCCGCCGAAGGTGTCGCTGGCCGTGGGCGGCACATTGACGCGCATCGAACCGGCCCGCTGGTGCTCGCTCGACCTGACCGAGTGCACGCCCGCACGGATGCAGGACATGGTGGTGCCCCGCGTGCCGGTGGAGGTCGGCGAATCGGTGGTGCTGTCGGTGCCGTCGTCGATCGCCGAACGTCCGTGGAACATGGTCGCCGAATACCTGACCCCGCACGGTCCCACCCGCGACGGCGGCATCCGGATGTCGGGCAGCACGTACACGATGGTGTTGCACTCGCGGCCGGACTACATCCTCACCACGATCGAGATCCAGCTGCCCTCGATCCGGGTCGACGCCGACGGGGTGCCGGTGGCGCGGGCCATCATCGCCGCCGACACCCGGCCCACCGCGGACGAGCAAGAGTCCGACCCGAAAAAACCCTAGGCCTCCAGTTCGCGGGCCACGGCGCGCACGACCTCCGAGATACGTTGCGCCGTCTTGCGATCGGGATAGCGGCCCTTGCGCAGATCGGGCTGGACCTTGCCCTCGAGCAGCGTGATCAGGTCGGCCACCATGCCGTGCAGTTCGTCAGGGGTGTGCCGCTTGGTCTCCTTGCGGGCCTGGCTGCGGGCGGCCTCGCGGGTATTGCGCGCCACGCTGGGAGCGGGATCGAGGATGGTCACGGCCAGCGCCTGTGGACCGCGACGGCCCGCGGCCATCCCGAACTCCACCTTCTGTCCGGTCTTGAGCGCCTCGACACCCTCCGGGAGCGCTTCGGCGCGGACGTACACGTCCTCGCCGCTCTCCTGCGACAGAAAACCGAAGCCCTTGTCGGCGTTGTACCACTTGACCTTGCCGGTAGGCACTGTGCTCACCCTCACCTGTGTCCGAAACGTACCTGCGCCCGAACCACTCGGACACACTGAAAAGCGCCCGCTCGATCACAGATTCGGCTCCATGACATCGAGCAAGGGGCATCGTCGCCCATCAGTCTAGCGGGCACCCATATCCCCCGTCACGCCAATACCGGGCGCCGCACGCTCCCGCACCTGTTCACGGTGTTCTACGGTGGAGCCATGCACAGCGACAGCACCGAGGCGCGTTCCTCGTCACAGCGCCCGCCCCGCGCTCCCGCGGGGCTGATCGCCGCAGGCGGCGTCTTCGCGGTCGGGGTCGTCGCGATCGTCGCGCTGTTCCTGTCGCCGGTCATCGACGGTGGAGCCACCGCGCCGACGTTCGTCTACCTACTGACGATGTGCGCACCCCTCGGCTTTGTGATCGGGCTGATTTTTGCATTCCGTTCGGCACGTGGGGTTCGGTGAGGATCGAGCTATGACACAGAACCACGGGACACAGAACCACGGGACACAGAACCACGGGACGACAATCAACGGGACACCGGACCCATACCTGACCACCTTGGCGCCCGTCTCGGATTCGGCCGTGCTGCGACGGGCGTTCAGTTGCTTCCCGTCCGGCGTCGTCGCCATCTGCAGCCGCGTCGACGACGAACTGGTCGGGATGGCCGCGAGCGCGTTCACCACCGTCTCCCTCGATCCGCCGCTGGTGTCGCTGTGCGTACAGAACACGTCGACGACGTGGCCGCGGTTACGTGGTGTGCCGCAGGTGGGCGTGAGCGTGTTCGCAAGCGATCAATCGGCGCTGTGCCGTCAGCTCGCCGGCCCGGCGCACCTGCGCTTCGCCGGTATCGAACCGCTGCACACTGAGCGGGGAGCTGTGTTCGTGCCGGGCGCCGCGGCCAGTCTGTCGTGCACGCTGTACAACGAGATCCCGGCCGGCGATCACACGCTGGTGCTGCTGCGGATCAACGAACTCGACGCCGACCCGGACGTCGAGCCCCTGGTGTTCCACGCCAGTGGGTTCCGCACCCTCGTGTCCCGGACCGCCGGCGACGTGACGGCAGGGTCGTAGCCGCAAGCCGATGACCGTCACCGCACTCGGCCTGCCACAGCGGCGCCACAGCCAGGGTCGTCGCGCAGCCGCGAACGCCGAACCTGTGTACGCCGAGGATCCGGGGCTGATCGACCGGTTTGGCCGGGTGGTGCGTGACCTGCGGGTCTCCGTGACCGACAGGTGCAATCTGCGCTGCACCTACTGCATGCCCGCAGACGGCCTGGACTGGCTCGACAACGACGCCGTGCTGACCACGGGCGAGTTCGTCCGGATCATCGCCGTCGCCGTGCGCGATCTCGGGGTGCGCAGTGTCCGGTTCACCGGCGGCGAACCGCTGCTGCGCCGCGACCTCGAAGCGATCGTCGCCGGTGTCGCCGCGCTGTACCCGCGCCCGGAGATCGCGCTGACCACCAACGGTGTGGGCCTGCGCCACCGGATCGACGGGCTCGTGGCGGCCGGCCTCGATCGCATCAACGTCTCACTCGACACCGTCGACCCCGAACGGTTCGCACGCATCACCCGCCGGGCACGGCTGACCGACGTCGTCGACGGACTGGCCGCCGCGCGCCGCGCCGGCCTCGGCACCATCAAGGTCAACGCCGTCGTCCCCGATCGTCAGGACCTGGCCCGGCTTCCGGAGCTGGCGCGGTTCTGCCTCGACCACGGCTATCAGCTGCGGGTGATCGAGCAGATGCCGCTGGACGCCGATCATCGCTGGAACAGAACGCAGATGGTGACCGCCGACGACATCCTGGACGCCCTGCGTAGCGAGTTCACCCTCGTCGACGACGACCGGCCCCGCGGCAGCGCCCCCGCCGACACGTGGATGGTCCCGGGCCACCACACGCCCGGCGGCGAACCGGCCCGGATCGGCGTGATCGCCTCGATCACCCGGCCGTTCTGCGGCGACTGCGACCGGACCCGGCTCACCGCCGACGGGATGATCCGCAACTGCCTGTTCGCCGACTCCGAGACCGACCTGCGTCCGATACTGCGCTCCGGTGCTCGCACGTCCGAGGAGACCGACGCCGCGATCACCGCGGCTTGGCGCGCCAATACCTGGGCGAAGGCCGCCGGCCACGGCGTCAACGACCCCGGTTTCCACCAGCCCGACCGGCCGATGTCGGCGATAGGCGGTTGAGGCGATGCGGCTGACCGTCCGGTACTTCGCCGCCGCCCGCGCGGCGGCCGGTGCCGAGTCGACCGTCGTCGACATCGACCCTGCCGACACGCTCGGCGAGCTGGAGGATCTGCTGTCCGACGGCAACGACGGACTGCGTCGCGTACTGGCGCGCTGCTCGTATCTGCGGGACGAGATCGCGTTCTGCGACCGGTCCGCCGCGCTGGGCGCATGCCGCTCGCTCGACGTCCTGCCACCGTTCGCGGGCGGCTGACACCCACGAATCCTGGTGTGATGTTCATCACATAACAGCTCGATAACGGGACGGCCACAAGTCGACTAAGGACCTGTGAGCAGGGCGAACGTATTCTCCGGACCCGGCGGCACGGAATCCGACCCGAAATACCGTCGCCGACATGGGTGAATACCGACGACAAACGTCGTAGTCTACGAATCGTTCGGTCCTCCGAACGACCGACCGTAAGAAACAAATACATAACGACCGGGTGGTCGCGCTGAGCCTCGTTCCACCCCCGGTCGTGACCCACATTCAGGAACGAGGACGGGGGACCCACCCTCATCGCGAGACCGGGCATCGATAATCCGATGCCCTTGGGGTTAAGCCGGATGCACGACATCCGGCCGGGCAACCTCTCGCTCGAACCCGACAGCTGACTTCGTAGGCGCGTGGAGAGAGGAAACCACAGAACAATGTCCGGACGTCATCGTAAACAGACAACCAGCACTGCCGGCAAGACCATCGCCAAGGTGGCCCTCACCGGCGCCGTCCTCGGCGGCGGAGCAGCACTCCTGGGCACCGGGTCGGCGCACGCCGCCACCGACGCCGAATGGGATCAGGTGGCTCAGTGCGAGTCCACCGGCAACTGGGCCATCGATACCGGTAACGGCTACCACGGTGGCCTGCAGTTCAGCCCGAGCACGTGGTCGGGTTACGGCGGCGGCGAGTTCGCCCCGCAGGCCAACATGGCCACCCGTGAACAGCAGATCGTCGTCGCCGAGCGTGTCCTCGCAGGTCAGGGCCGCGGCGCGTGGCCGGTCTGCGGAACCGTCCTGTCCGGACCCACCCCGCGCAGCGCCCCCCAGGCCGCCACGCCCGCACCGCAGGCCCCCCGGGTGACCCTTCCCGACGCTCCCCAGGCGATCCAGAAGGTCGCCGATCACCTCGCCAAGAACACGGGCGACGTGCAGAACCGGATCGACGAGGCCCTCGAGTCCCTCAACGTGCATCCCCAGATCACCAAGATGTGGGCCGCCGCCAAGAAGAGCGGCTTCGAGCTCAGCCCCGATCAGATCGCACTGTTCAACCAGTACGAGAACCAGCTGCCCAAGTAGCATCCCGGCCAAAGCCTCCGCGCGTCGACCACGGTCCGTGCGGAGGTTTTCGCCGTCTTTGAAGCCTTTCCGGTCCGATCGCGACCCACCATCTTGATCCCTGAGGCCGAAGCGACGCAGGGGCGAGGGACGCGTTGGGTCCGGCGACCTTTCGGCACATGACGTCGTCGCGCTCCGGCCCAGCCGCTCAGGCCGACCCCACCCATTCGTCGGTCCCATCGGCGAACATCTGATGCTTCCATACCGGCAGTCGTGCCTTCACCTCGTCGACGAGTTCTGCGCACAACCCGAACGCCTGCCCACGATGATCGGCGGCCACTGCCACCACGAACGCCACGTCGCCCACCCGCAGGTCACCGACCCGGTGTGACACCGCGACCGCCCGGATACCGGCACCGGCCGCCGCCACTACCTCGGCGACAACCTCATCGAGCACCGCCGGTGCGGTCGGGTGCGCCGAATACGACAACGCGACCACATCATCGTGGTCGCCGTCGTGATTGCGGACGATGCCGCCGAAGCCGACGATCGCACCGGCCGTACCTCCGGACAGTCCGACTACCCGGTCCTCATGCTCATGCTGCGAGATCGGCGTGTCGCACACCTGCGTGCAGATCTCGGGCCGTGAGTCGCCTCCGGCGGTCAAGTGCTGCCTCCGGCGGTCAAGTGCTGCCTCCGGCGGTCAATGGTCCCCTCCGGCGATCTGGTCGAGCGCGTGATCGAGCACCGTATCCAGTACCGCCAGCCCGTCCCGCACTCCGCCCGTCGATCCTGGGAGATTCACCACGAGGGTGCGGTCGGCGATCCCGGCGACCCCGCGCGAAAGCATCGCCGTCGGCACTGCCGGCGCGCCCGCGGCCCGGATGGCGTCTGCCAAGCCGGGGATCTCGACGTCGAGCAGCGGTCTGGTGTGTTCGGGGGTGCGGTCGGTGGGTGAGAGTCCGGTGCCACCGGTGGTGATGACCAGGTCGGCCTGTTCGAAGATCGCGGTCCGGATCGCCCCGCCGACGGGTTCGCCGTCGGCGACGACGGTGCGTTCGGTGACGTCGAAGCCACGTTCGGTCAGCCACTGTTCGATCAGCGGACCGGTCTGATCGAGGTAGAGACCCCGGCTCGCTCGGGTGGAGGCCACCACCACGTGCGCGACTCGCAGGGGCCGGCCGGCATGTGCACTCATGAGATGGTCCTTACGGGGTGCCGTCGCGAAACCAGTCCCCCGACTTGCCCCCCGTTTTCGACAGCAATCGGATGTCGTCCATCCGGGCGGCCCGGTCGACGGCCTTGACCATGTCGTGCAGGGTGAGACCGGCCACGGCCACCGCGGTGAGCGCCTCCATCTCGACGCCGGTCTGCCCGGACGTCGAGACCGTCGCGGTGACCCCGATGCACTCGGTGTCGATGGTGAACTCGACATCGACAGAGGACAGTGACAGCTGATGGCACAGCGGGATCAGCGAGTCGGTGCGCTTGGCGGCCATGATCCCGGCGATCCGGGCCGTGGCCAGCACATCGCCCTTCGGCAGCTCACCGTCGACGAGCAGCGCGATGACCTCCGGGGTGGTGCGAAAAGTACCACCGGCCACCGCTCGTCGGCGCGTGCTCGCCTTGTCCCCGACATCGACCATGCGGGCCGTGCCCGACCCGTCGATATGTGACAGGCGGGGCGCGGGCCCGGGGTCGGTCACCGCCGGATCAGCGGTTGACGACGGTGTGCGACTGCACGAACGACAGACTCTCCGCGGGCAGCGGGAACGTCACATCGCCGAACGGCGACAACGCACCCGGCACGCTCGCGGCGAACTCGGAGACCGCATGCTGATGGCCGCCCTCGTCGTCGACCGGCCAGCCGTTGTCGATGTACTGCTTCTTGCCATGCTTGTTTTGAGCCACGACGGTCATTCTGCCACGAGCCCCCCGGGGTCGTATCAGTAGAATCGTGCAAATGAGTGCCGACGATCTGCACATCGGATTGGCCGAGGACCTCGCGGCCCGATCCGATGACGATCTGGTCGCGCTGTTCGTCGCCCGGCCCGATCTGGCGGCGCCCCCGCCTCAGGGTTCAGGGGTGCTGGGTCAGCGTGCGCTGTCGGCCGCGTCCATCACCCTCGCCGGTGAAGATCTCGACGTTGCGGCCGTCGCCGTTCTCGAACAGCTCATCGCGCTGTCCACACCGGATTCCGGTGCGCGCACGGTAATTCCGGTGGCCTCGACCGCGGTGATCAAGGCGCTGGGCAAACGCGCCGATCGCGCCGATGTGCTCGAACGGATCGACCTGCTACGCCGCCGCGCGCTCGTCTGGGGCGGGCCGAAACAGCTCATGATCGGCGCGCATACGCCGTCGGCGCTGCCGTGGAAGGCATTGCAGCTCACCGGTCCCCTCGCCGGACGTTCCCCCGACGACATCCACGCCCTTCTCGACGGCCTCGACGAAGGGCAGTCCGAACTGCTCGGCACCCTGTCCCGCGGCCCGGCGCTGGGCCGGACCCGCGACGCCGCCGCCGACGCCGATCCGGCCCGCCCGATCCCCCGGCTGATCGCGCTCGGCCTCCTGGCGCGGGTCGACGAGCAGACGGTCGAACTGCCGCCGATGGTCGGTCAACTGCTGCGCGGCGAGGCGCCGATCCGGGCCGACGATCTGCGCCGGCCGACACCGCAGGCCTCCAAGTCCCGCTTCTCCCCCGCCGACGTGGAGGCGGCCGCCGGTGGCGAGGCCATCGAATTGATCCGGCACACCACCACCGTCCTGCGGATTCTCGGCACCGCCCCGGCTGCGCTCCTGCGATCCGGCGCACTCGGAGTGCGAGAGTTGCGACGCATCGCCAAGGCCGCCGACCTCGATCCGCAGCGGGTCGGGCTGATCGTCGAACTCCTCTCCCATGCCCGCCTGATAGACGCCGGCCTGCCCGACCCACCGCCGCCCGGCGACACCGGCGACCAGTACTTCGCCCCCACCGGCGCCGCCGACGCGTGGCTGCATCAGCCACCGGACCGGCAGTGGTCGGTGCTGGCTGCGGCGTGGCTCGATATTCCGCGCCGGCCCTGGCAGATCGGCACGCCCGACCGCGACGGCAACGCGCTGGCCGCACTGTCTGCCGACCTGTTCGACGCGTACGCACCCGCGCAGCGCCGCACCATCCTGGAGACCCTCGCACTCGCCGGACCGGCGCAGGCATGGGAAGTGGCCGGGTTGTGCGAGGTGCTGGTGTGGTCGTATCCGCGGCAGATGCGCCGGCTCACCTCGCGGGTGGTCACCGAGACCCTGCGCGAGGCGCGGGATGTGGGCCTGGTGGCGCACGGCTGCGTCACCACCGTGGGCCGCACCGCACTGGCAGGTGAGCCCGGTGACGACACGGCTCTGGTCGCGGCGATGCACAAGGCACTGCCCGAGCCGGTCGACCACTTCCTCACCCAGGCCGATCTGACGCTGATGGTGCCCGGGCCGTTGACCCCGGAGCTGGCCGAGCAGGTCGAACTGATCGCCGACCTCGAGTCCGGTGGCGCGGCGTCGGTGTACCGGATCACCGAGGCGAGCGTCCGCCGGGCGCTGGACACCGGACGTAGCAGCAGCGAACTGATCACCATGCTCACCGCGCATTCGCGCACCCCCGTCCCGCAGTCGCTCACCTATCTGATCGAAGACGTCGCCCGCCGCCACGGCCAGCTCCGGGTGGGAGTGGCGTCGTCATTCGTGCGGTGCGAGGACCCGGCGACGCTGGCGGCGGTGCTGCGCAGCGATGTCGCCGGGCGTCTGGCGCTGCGGGCGCTGGCCCCGACGGTCGCGGTCGCGCACGCCGAGGTGCGGGAGGTGATCGAGGCCCTGCGCGGCGCGGGTTTCGCTCCCGCCGGCGAGGATTCGTCGGGTGCGCTGGTCGACCTGCGGGAGATCGGCAGCCGCGTCGGCACGTCCCGCCGACCACGGCAGCCCTCCCCACGCCGCTCCGCCCCCACCGAAGAGCAGTTGCTCTCTGTGATCAGCCGACTGCGGGCCGGCGACCGGGCGGGCCGCGCATCGTCGTCCGCGACCGGCCGTCCGGTACGTGCCACCGACGCCGGCGAGTCGGCGACCGCCCTCATCCAGCTCGCATTACGCGCAAGCCGCAAGCTCCTCATCGGCTACGTCGACGGCCACGGTTCGGCCAGCAAACATGTGGTGTCCCCACTGTCGCTGGGTGCCGGCCAATTACTCGCCGAAGAATCAGGAACCGACGATTCGCGGCAATTCTGGTTGCACCGCATGACCAGCGTCGAACTCCTCGACAATTGATCACCTGAAAACCTTTGGACGGCACCGGGGTACGTGTCGTACGGTGATGCGCGCCCCGCACGAGGCGGGGCACGCAGACCTCAGGAACAGTCATGAGTACCAGCTTTCCCGTGCCCCTCTCGGGAGCCAAGGCATCCACACTGCTGTGGGCGGACGAGGAGTCGATCGAGCACGACGCCCGCAACCAGTTGCGCCGGGTGTCGAGTCTGCCTTGGGTGCACGGGGTTCGGGTGATGCCCGACGTCCACGTCGGCAAGGGCGCGACGGTCGGTTCGGTGATCGCGATGCGCGATGCGGTGTGTCCGGCGGCCGTCGGTGTCGACATCGGTTGCGGAATGTCCGCGGTACGAACCGATCTCACCGCCGAGGACCTGCCCGACGACCTGTCGGGTATCCGTTCGGCGATCGAGGCGGTGGTCCCGGTCGGTTTCCGGTCGCACGAGCGGCCTGTGAACGTGCGCAAGCTGCAGGTGGGCCGGGGTTGGGACGCGTTCTGGGGCCGGTTCACCGACCTGCATCATGGTGTGCGGCAACTCGATACCCGTGCCGGAAAGCAACTGGGCACGCTCGGCAGCGGCAACCACTTCATCGAGGTCTGCCTCGACGACGAGGGCGCGGTGTGGATCATGCTGCATTCCGGATCCCGCAACATCGGTAAGGAACTGGCCGAGCGGCACATGTCGATCGCCGCCAAGCTCCCGCACAACGGCGCTCTGCCCGATCGGGATCTTGCGGTGTTCCTCACCGGCACAACGGAGATGGACGCCTACCGGCACGACCTGGACTGGGCACAGGAGTACGCCGCCCGCAACCGGCAGGTGATGCTGACGCTCGTCTGCAACGCCGTCCGCGACAGCTTCCCCACCCGCACAGTACGTTTCGACGATCCGATCAGTTGCCACCACAACTACGTGGCCACCGAGACGATCGACGGCATGGAACTGCTGGTGACCCGTAAGGGTGCCATCCGGGCCGGCACGGGTGACCTTGGCCTGATCCCGGGTTCGATGGGCACCGGCTCCTACGTGGTCCGGGGCCTCGGCTCGGAGCAGTCGTTCTTCTCCGCATCACACGGTGCGGGCAGGCGGATGAGCCGGTCCAAGGCACGCAAGCTGTTCACCGCCGACGACCTCATCGCCCAGACCCAGGGCGTCGAGTCCCGCAAGGACGCCGGGGTCGTCGACGAGATCCCGGCCGCCTACAAGGACATCAACGAGGTCATCGCCGCCCAGACCGACCTCGTCGAGGTCGTCGCCCACCTGCGCCAGGTGGTCTGCGTCAAGGGCTGACGCCATCGCCCCCACATTCTTTTCTGATGTGGGAGCGATTCTCGGCGTTTCAGTCGTCAGCGTTTCATGGAGATCTCGACGCCGCCTTGGCCGGGGATGGTCACCGACTGGAACGGGCCGTCCGGGTCTCGGACGTAGGCGAGATAGTCGGCATAGTCGGTCGCACCACTGACCACGT
The DNA here is from genome assembly GCF_937858515.1 of uncultured Gordonia sp. NCBI lineage: Bacteria > Bacillati > Actinomycetota > Actinomycetes > Mycobacteriales > Gordoniaceae > Gordonia > uncultured Gordonia sp. Next base: position 31,865 of record NZ_CALLZT010000110.1, read on the forward strand.
TGTCGCACAACACAAGTGCACCACTACGTAGTTTCGGTTCGACGGCCCGCAACGCGGGCAGCGCCATCGGGATCCAGATGTCCACGAGCATGAAATCGATCGGGCCGTCGACCGTGGTCAGCGTCTCGCGCAGATCGCCGGAGAGGATGTCCACATACTCTGCGACCCCGGCTTCGGTCAGATTCCGTTCCGCCGCAGATACTTTCCCCGGCTCATGTTCGGTTCCGTACACGATCGCGGGATCGTCGGTTCCGGCCACGTTGTCGCGGACCGCGGCCGCGAGATAGATCGTCGACACCCCGTACGACGTCCCCGCCTCGACGACGCGCCGGGCACCGAGCGACCGGCACAACAAGTAGGCCAGCGCCGCTTTGGACGGATCGAGCGCCACCATCTTGTCGGCGAGAAACCGCTTACCCTCGGCGGTCTGGGTGGTGTCCCAACTCCCCTGCGTGATGCGGTGCTTGACCATACCCGCCAGCATCGGCGCCGCACTGCGGACCATTTCCTTCTTGCTGGCCCCATGCAGGCGGTCGGCGACGGCGCGTGCTCTCGGATCCAGCGGTGATTCGGCAAGTTTCCCCATCCCCGGCACGCTACGCCGCTTAGGTAACCCTTACAAGAGGGCTGGACCCGGTGCCGATCCGGGGCCCGACGGTTCGGGCGTAGCATCGAGAGACCCGAAGCCCGACCGAATCAGTGGGAGGATCCCGTGGCCGGCGAGGATCGTCGACTCAAGACCGAAGCGATCGCGGCCGATCTGCGCGGACGGATCCTCAGCGGCAGTTACGCGCCGGGCGATCGGCTTCGGCTCGAACAGACCGCACGCGAGTTCGGTGTCAGCATCACACCGGTTCGGGAGGCCCTGCTGAAACTTCAGGCCGAGGATCTCGTCGAGTTGCAACCGTATCGCGGTTTCGTCGTCGCACCACTGTCGCCGGAGGACATCGACGACATGTTCTGGGTTCAGGCCAATATCTACGGACGGATCGTCGAGCGGTGCGCAAAGAATGTTCAGCCCGCCGATATCGCAGCGCTCACTGAGATAAATAACAGAGAACCTGCCGATATCACCGAATGGGAGATGGAGTTCCATCTCGTCCTGAACACGATCGCCGGAGCGAGAAAACTTGAGAACCTTCTCGGCCATGCGAATCGCTACACGCCGTTCGGGACGTATACGAGTGCACCGGGCTGGCACCACACCGCACGGGGTGACCACGAACAGTTGCTGGCCGCACTCGCCGTGAATGACCCCGAATCGGCCAGGATCGCTATAGCCCGGGAGTATGAGCACGCGCGCGAAGCACTAGCGCAGGTCAGCGCACATGATCACCTTGTTCAGAGTTCAGATTGACGGACACCGGAAATTGCTTGATCTGTAGCTACTTCCCTACTTGTTGACGGCGATACACGCACCCGGTCCGCGGCCACCAATTGGCCCGTCCCATGAGCGACATCGACGCGGGAATCAGTATGAGCCGCATCAGGGTCGCGTCGATAAGGACGGCGACCGCGAGCCCGAAACCCATGATGCGGATATTCCCGTCCGAATCCATCGCGAACCCGGCGAACACCAAGATCATGATCATCGCCGCCGGCGCGATCACCTGCGCCGATGCCGCCACTCCGTCGATGATCGAGCGCCGATTGTCTGCCGCGTCGTCGCGCAGGTAAGCCTCACGAACCCGCGACAGGATGAAGATTTCATAGTCCATCGACAACCCGAAGACGAGTGCGAACATCAGCAACGGCATGAACGACGGAATCGGCCAGCCGACGACGAACTGAAATACCGCGACGACAACCCCAAGCGACGCCGCGATCGACAACCCGTTCAGCAGGGCACTTTTCACCGCGACAACGGGCGCCCCGAAAGCGCACAACAGGACCAGGAACGACAATCCGATCGTCGTCAGCACAACAATCGGCAACCGCGACTCGATCTTCTTCGTGAAGTCGACGTACGCGGCGCTCGCGCCACCGACGTGCATCGGCCTGCCGGATACGTCCATCCGCCGCACCCGGTCGATGAGCACCACGGTCTCGGGTGATCTCGCCGACGGATGAGGTGCAACCGACAGCACGATGCCTCGCGCGTCGGCACCGATCACGTCGACGCGAGCGACGTCGGGATCGGCCGCGAGCTGCTTGACCACATGGCCGGGCTCGACCGCGGCCCCCTCGGTGGCGGCCACCACCAACAGCGGATCATTCGCGCCGGCAGTGAATTTCTCCGCGATGAGGTCGTAGGCGCGGCGCTGGGTGTGGCTGGTCGGATCGACGCTCGCGTCGAGCTGCCCGAGTTGCAGGTTCGCGATCGGTGCGGCGCAGATTCCGACGACGACCAGGGCAGCGCCGAGCCACCACCACGGGCGTGCCGTCACCCGGGTACACCAGGCCCGCCAGCGTGATCGGGTGCGGTGTGCCCTCTCACCGTGCGGTCCCGGCCCCACGTCGACGACGTGGGCGAGGCGGGGCACCGTCATCACCGCGGGCAGCAGGGTCAATGCGGCGAGGACGCCCGTCGCCACCGTGAGGGCGCAGGCGTACGCCATCGCCGAGATCGCCGGAATCCCGGCGAGGAGCAGTCCCGCCATCGCGACGACGACCGTGATGCCCGCAACCAGAATCGACCCACCTGCGGTCCGGCTGGTGGTCAGGACCGGGGAGCTGTCATTGTCGGCCTCGCTTCCCCGTCCTGCCTCATCTCTGAGCCGGGCCACCAACAGCAGCGCGTAGTCGACACTGACGCCGAGGCCGACCATCGCCGCCAGCGTCAGGGCAGTCGTCGGAATCGGCGTAGCCGCGCTGAGCACCGTCACCAGAGCCAGGCCCGTTCCGACACCGATGCCGGCGACAGAGATGCAGACCAGGGCCGCGGAGCCGCTCCCGAGCGTGAGTGTCAGCACGACCAGAGCGAATGCGACGCCGATCAGTTCGACCCATACCGATCCACGCGATGCGTTCTCCGTGATCAACTGACCACCGAACTCGACTGTCATGCCGAGGGCGGCTGCGGGCGACGTCGCCGCCCGCAGCGTGTCGACGTCGTCGTGCGACAGCTTCTCGACCGGCGATCGGTAGAGAACGTCGATAAGAGCCGTCGTCCCGTCCTGTGACACGCGGTTGCGTGCGAAGGGGTCCGATACCGCCGACACCTCCTCGATGTCACGGATGTTCGCGACCACGTCGCCGGCGGCAGCCCGCGATGGGCCGGAGCTGATCGGCGTGTCGGTGTGCAGGACCACGATCGCGTTGGTGCCCGACAGATGCGGGTCGATGTGCCGGGCCATCTCGACGGCCCGGTCCGAGTCGGACCCGGGAACCCCGAAGTCGTTCCCGAGTTGTCCGACCCCCAGGAGGGCGACGCCGATGCTGCCGGCCAGCAGGACCAGCCAGGCCGCGAAGACCGTCGGCCGATGCCGCGTGGACCACATGACTATTGCCGAAGCAGCACTCGCTACCAGCTTCACCTACGGAACTCCCCTCCTGAGCCGGACCTCAACCCGGCGGGTGGTGGCTCCCAGGGGAGCAGCGTCGCAGCCGGTGATAGATTTTATTTTATAAAATAATTGCGAGTATTGGTCAACTCTCGACCCCGACGCGGCCCGCCGGCACCCCGGTGGCCGGGCAGTCCGCGGATCTGGACAATGGAGCGGGTGACCGATGGACCCCTGATCGTGCAATCCGACAAGACGCTGCTGCTCGAGGTGGATCACCCCGATGCCGGTGCGGCGCGGGCGGCAATCGCGCCGTTCGCCGAACTCGAACGCGCCCCCGAACATGTGCACACCTACCGGGTGACGCCCCTGGCCCTGTGGAACGCGCGGGCCGCCGGTCACGACGCCGAGCAGGTCGTCGACGCGCTGGTCAAGTATTCGCGGTATGCGGTGCCGCAGCCGCTGTTGATGGACGTCATCGACACCATGGGCCGATTCGGGCGGCTGCAACTGGTCAAGAATCCCGCGCACGGGCTGACGCTGGTGAGTCTGGACCGGGCCGTGCTCGTCGAGGTAATGCGCAACAAGAAGGTCTCCCCCATGCTGGGCGCGCAGATCGACGACGACACCGTCATCGTGCATCCGTCCGAACGCGGCCGACTCAAACAGATCCTGCTCAAGATCGGTTGGCCCGCAGAGGATCTCGCCGGGTATGTCGACGGTGAGGCACACCCCATCGCGCTCGACCAGTCCGACTGGCACCTGCGCGACTATCAGGAGCTGGCCGCCGACTCGTTCTGGGCGGGCGGCTCCGGTGTTGTCGTCCTGCCGTGCGGTGCCGGTAAGACGATGGTCGGTGCGGCGGCGATGGCGAAAGCCGGTGCGACAACACTGATCCTGGTCACCAACACCGTCGCCGGCCGGCAGTGGAAACGTGAACTCATGGCGCGTACGTCACTCACCGAGGACGAGATCGGCGAATATTCGGGCGAGCGCAAGGAGATCCGGCCCGTCACCATCGCCACCTATCAGGTGATGACCCGAAAATCCAAGGGCGAGTACAAGAATCTCGACCTGTTCGACTCCCGCGACTGGGGCCTGATCATCTACGACGAGGTGCACCTGCTGCCCGCGCCCGTGTTCCGGATGACCGCCGACCTCCAATCACGACGGCGCCTCGGACTGACCGCCACCCTGGTGCGTGAGGACGGCCGCGAGGGCGATGTGTTCAGCCTCATCGGCCCCAAGCGCTACGACGCCCCGTGGAAGGACATCGAAGCCCAAGGCTGGATCGCGCCCGCCGATTGCGTCGAGGTGCGCGTCACCCTCACCGACGAGGAACGCCTGCAGTACGCGGTCGCCGAGAACGACACCAAGTACAAGCTCTGCTCCACCGCCCACACCAAGGTGAACGTCGTCAAGTCGATCCTGGCGCAGCATCCGGGCCAGCAGACCCTGATCATCGGCGCCTACATCGACCAGCTCGAAGAACTCGGCCACGAACTCGACGCCCCCGTCGTGCAGGGTGCCACCCGCAACAAGGAACGCGAGATCCTGTTCGACCGGTTCCGGTCCGGGGAGATATCGACGCTGGTGGTCTCGAAGGTCGCCAACTTCTCCATCGACCTGCCCGAGGCGTCGGTGGCGGTGCAGGTGTCGGGCACGTTCGGCTCCCGCCAGGAGGAGGCGCAGCGCCTCGGCCGGCTGTTACGCCCCAAGAAGGACGGCGGCCAGGCCCACTTCTACTCGGTCGTCTCCCGCGACACCCTCGACGCCGACTACGCCGCCCACCGCCAGCGCTTCCTCGCCGAACAGGGCTACGCCTACCGCATCACCGACGCCGACGACCTCCTCGGCCCGGCCATCGGCTGATGGCTCAGGCCTGATCCTGTTTCAGCAGGCAGTAGCCGACCTTGATCGGGGTTTCGTAGCCGACGGCGAGCTGGGTGCCGTCGCAGGTGGGCGTGGCCTCGCTGCGTTCGGTGGTCTTGAAGATCGCCGAACCTTCCTTCGGGGTCGCATCACAGGCGACCTTCTGATAGTCGGCGAGGATGCCACTGCTCATCGGGATCTGGTAGCACTGGTCCTTCACGAAGTTCGGCGTGATGCACAGCCGCGACTTGTCTTCGAAGGTAAGGACGGAGTAGTTCTCGTTGACGCACTTGGCGTCTTCCGCGATGACCGAGGCGGCGTAGAAGGTGAGTTTGTCACCGGAGTCGCACGAGGCCTTGTCGACATCGACCTTTTCTTCTTTGCCGCCGCCGCCGGAAATGGTGAGGCACTCACCGATCTTCGCGTCGGCGGCCTTGCCGATCTGAGTGTCGTCGCCACTGCTGCAGGCCACCGCGAACCCGGCGACGGCGAGCGCCGCACATGCCACCGAAACCCTTGTGAGCATTGTATTCTTCCGCATTACCTGTCCTTCAGCTCTGCCACTCATCGGTCACTTCGGCCAAACAGTAGCCCGCCGGAGTCGGGCGCGCCATAAAAAGCGGAACCTGACCTCTCGGGCACGACGGCTGCGAGGACACCTTGGATTCGACGCGTAGCACCCGGGCACCGGTGACGGTCGGATTCGAACCGCATGCGGCGTCGTTGAAGTCGGCGAGAGCGGTGTCTGTTTCGACTGTGGGGAACTGGTAGCAACTGCCTTCGCGCATGATCGGCGCCAGGCACAGCACCTCACCGGACCTGTCGCCACTCAGCCCGGTGAACCACAGTTGCGAGTAGTCGCCGCAGGCGGTGCGGTCCTGGGTCTTGCTGACCACAGCGAAATGGAATTCTTCTGTGCCACAATCGACTTCGTTCGCCTTCACCGAGGATGCCGACTCGGTGACCCGTAGGCAGTCGCCGATGGCGACGTCGTCGGCGTCTGTCACTTTGCCCTTTGTGGCGACCACGACCAGTACTCCGGCGAGCGCTGCGACCAGGACCATTCCGACACCGATCAGAATCCACAACCAGGTGCGTGACTTCTTGGGCGGTGACGGCGGCGCCGGATACGGGGTGCCGTAGCCGAGCACCTGACCATACGCGGGTTGCTGTGGCTGCCCAAACGGATAGCCATGGCCGTAGGGCTGTTGGGCGTAAGGCTGTTGCCCGGGAACCTGGGGTTGCCCGAATGCGCCGGTCGGAGCAGAAGGATAGACGCCCGGCTGTGGTGTTCCCGGCGGGTACTGCGGTCCGGGGTAGCCGGGCGGTGGAGTGCTCACGTGCGGCCATGTTACTTGCCACTAGCCTGAGGGGCATGAGCACCGAGTCCCACGCAGGCATGGTCGAGCGCCTGGTCCCGTTCCGGGCGACGATCTTCGCGGAGATGTCGGCGCTGGCGGTGGCCCACGACGCGATCAATCTGGGGCAGGGTTTCCCCGACACCGACGGCCCGGCGTCGATGCTGGCGGCGGCCGTCGACGCGATCAACGACGGCCAGAACCAGTACCCGCCCGGCATCGGGGTGCCGGTGTTGCGGCAGGCGGTGTCGCGGCATCAGCGCGCGCACTACGGCCTCGACTACGACCCGGACACCGAGGTCCTGATCACGGTCGGCGCCACCGAGGCCATCGCGGGTGCGATCGTCGGACTCGTTGAACCGGGCCGCGAGGTGGTGATGATCGAGCCGTATTACGACTCGTACGCGGCCACGGTCGCGATGGCGGGCGGGGTGCGGCGCACCGTGCCGTTGGTCCCCGACGGCGACGGTTTCCGCCTCGACCGCGATCGCCTGGCGGGCGCCGTCACCGCGAAGACGTCCCTGATCCTGGTGAACTCGCCGCACAATCCGACCGGCACCGTCCTGTCGGACGGCGACCTCGCCGAGATCGCCCGGCTGTGCATCGAACACGACATCGTCGCCGTCACCGACGAAGTGTACGAGCACCTGCTGTTCGACGGCCGCGCCCATCGACCCCTCGCGACATTCCCCGGCATGCGCGAGCGCACTCTCCGGATCTCCAGCGCTGCAAAGACATTCAATTGCACAGGCTGGAAGGTCGGCTGGCTGAGCGGCCCGCCCGAACTGGTGGCGGCCGCGCGGGCGGCCAAACAATTCATGAGCTATGTCGGATCGGGACCGTTCCAGCCGGCCGTCGCCCACGCGCTCGACCACGAGATGCCTTGGGTCACAGGCTCTGCCGCCCGCCTGCAGCATCAGCGCGACCTGCTCACCGGCGCCTTGCGCGACGCCGGTTTCGGGGTACACCGCAGCGAGGCAACCTATTTCATCTGCGCCGACCCCCGACCCCTCGGATTCGACGACGCCGCACAGTTCTGTCGCGAACTCCCCGCGACGGTCGGTGTCGCCGCCGTCCCTGTCAGCGCCTTCGTCGACGACCACGACTCCTGGCGCCACCTCGTCCGCTTCGCCTTCTCCAAACAGGAACACGTCATCGCCGAAGCCGCCGACCGCCTCCGCTCCCTGCACTCCTGAGCAGGCGGGCTGGGCGACACGCCCTAGAACACCTGAAAGCGAGCGTGGCCCGGAATGTGGCGCAGCCGGGTGGTGATCCACGAGCGGATCTGGCCGGTTCCGGTGTTCAGGCGCAGTTCGGCGGTGGTGCCGCAGCGGACTCCATTGACAATCGGTGTGCATTCCTTCGTCTGCGGCAGCGAGGTGAGCGTGAACGTCACCGATGTCGCGCCGCGCCGGCCGGTCCGCGTGTTCACCCAGTGGACGGTGGTGGGAACGTCGCACGCCCAGGTCAGCGTGAGTGTCGGTTCAGCCTTGAGCTTCGCCGTGAGATACACGGTCGCGCGGCCGGGCGCCATGGGATGGGTCACGACGACCCCCGAGATCTTCCCACCACAGATCGGTCCGGAGCCGGTCTTGCCGTGTGTGTAGGTCGGCGTGTACTCGACCCGTGTCGACGCCGATGCCGGCGCCGCCGGAACGAGTGCGATGAGTACGCCGGACAGAAGCCCGACGCCGACATTTCTGACCGATGTGCGTGACATATCGGTCATATCGGTACATATCGAAGGAGTGTTACCTGCCTCACATTTCCGGGCGAGTGTTTAGCACCCAAAAAGTACGTTTGACCTGGACATATAGGAATGCGCGGGTGTACTGTTGCCGCACTCTCCACCGCATCGACGTCAGTCCCACACAGCCGCGCGACGACGCGCATAACAGCCGACTTCTTGCCCCGACACGGAGGCCGCCATGGCCACTCGATCCGCTCAGCCCGACGTCTCCACGCTGCCACCACCCCCACGCTGCCCGCTCCCCAAGTTGCGCCAGTTGCGTGAGATCCGGGAGTTCCACACATTCGCCGAAACGGTTCGCGACTCGGCCGGACCTGTCGTCATGGTCAAGCTCGGTCCCAAGTCGCTGATGCCCCCGATCGTCTTCATCACGTCGCCACAAGGCATCCGCGATGTTCTCACCGCCCCGCACGGCAGCGCGGACAAGACCTCGCCGCTGTTCGTCGAGATGCGATATGTCCTGGGCTACAACCTCTTCGACATGCAGGATCACCCCTGGACCGCACACCGCAAAGCCGTACAGCCGCTGTTCACCAAGAATCGAGTGCAGGACTACGCCGGGGACATGAGCGCCGCAGCGCGATCACGGATGACCGAGTGGGGTCCGGCGGCGACGATCGACATCGACGCCGAGGTTCGCAGGATGACCCTCGATGCGGTCACCCGGGCCATGTTCGGCATCGACATGGACGTCGCCCGCACCGAATCACTGGGACACGCGATCCGGACTGTGCTGGCGCACATCACCGACCGCGCACTCGCACCACTGCGCCCGCCACATCAACTTCCCACTCCCGCACACCGTCGTGCGTATGCGGCCGCGAGGGAGATCCGATCGGCCGCCGACGACATCGTCCGGCGCTGCCACGAGGATCCCACGGTCGATGCGCCACTGGTACGAGCTTTGATCGGTGCCCACGATGCCGACACCGGCGAGACCCTGACCGACGCGGAAGTGGCGGAAGAGCTGGCGGCCTTCCTGGTCGCCGGCCACGACACCACCGCCACCACGCTCGCCTACTCCCTGTGGGCTCTCGGCAATCACCCCGAGATTCAGGAGCAGGTGCGCGCCGAGGCGTCATCGTGCGGGCCGGAACTGTCCCCGCAGGACGTCGGCGGCCTCGAATGCACTGTGCGTGTTCTGCATGAGGCGTTGCGATTGTGCCCACCCGGTGCCGGGGCGATCCGCACCATCGAACACGACCTGGCGGCGGACGGTTTCCGGTTGAGTCCCGGCACCGTCGTGTCCCTGTCCTTCTATGCGATGCATCGCGATCCGGCACTCTGGGACGATCCGCTGCGCTTCGATCCGGACCGCTTCACCCCCGACAAGATGAAGACGCTCGACCACTGGCAGTACCTGCCATTCGGCGGTGGGCGTCGCAAATGTGTCGGCGACCAGTTCGCGATGCTGGAGGCGACTCTCGCCCTGGCGACCCTGGTCCGCGACTACGAGTTCACCTCGCAGAGAGCCGATTTCCCGATCGCCGTCCCGTTCACGGTGGTCGCCGCAGCCCCCGTACCCGCCCTCGTCCGCCGCAGGCGAACTATCGAGCCGGAAGATGTGACCTGATGCGGAAGCCGACAGTCACACTTGCGGCTACACTGTAGGACATGGCTACGGCAACGCATATTCGACTGCCCGACGACGTGGACAAGGCGCTGTCGAGTTATGCCGCGCGCGTGGGCGCGGGCAAATCCACCGTCATCAGCCAAGCGGTCAGTGAGTGGTTACGCGCTGAGGCGCACCGCGGGATCGTCTTCGTCACCGAGGTGACCGGCGAACGCCGGGCTGCGCTCATCAGTGGCCCACAAGTGTGGACTGTTGCCGAAGCATGGCTACAGCACGAGCCTGAGCACCGCACAGCACGCGACCTGGCCGACACGTTGGGTTTGAGCATGAAGTCTGTCGAGACCGCCCTGGCCTACTGGGCCGACAATCGTCAGGAGATCGACGGCCTCATCACCCGGCACCACCTCGCACAGGACGAGGCGGTCGCCGCGTGGGAGCGTCGCCAAGCCCTCGGTAACGCGTGAGCATCACCTACCTGCTCGATGAACACTATCCGGGACGCCTCGCCGACGACCTCGCTTCGGCCGGTGTCGATGCCGTCGCCCTGGCCCGTGATCGACCGGAACTCCGCGGAGCCGACGACCGTGCGGTACTGGAGCATGCCGTGGCCGAGCACAGAGTCGTCGTCACGGAGGACGTGGCAACATTCGGTGTAGCAATCAGCCTGGTGCCCAACCACTTCGGAGTGGTGTTCTGTCATCACAGCAGATTTCCACGGACCCGGCCGGGCCTAGCCAAACTCGCACAGGCCCTCATCGGCCTTGCCGAAACACCACCGGAAGGGCTCGGCGAACACCCAATCGTGTGGTGGCTCGCCGAATAGTTCCACACCGGCGACGTTTGGTGGCCCATGATGACGGAAGATGACCGTCAGCGGTTGTTGTAGCCGGCGTCGACGGGGAGGGTGACGCCGGTGATGTAGCGGGCCTCGTCGGAGGCGAGGAACACCATCGCGTTGCTGATGTCGACGGCCTCGATCATCTCGACGGGCATCGGGTTCTTGAAGGCCGGATCGCTGGCCACGTCGGGGTGGGTGTTGATGAACTCGCCGTATTCGGCGTTGGCGACCATCGGGGTGTTGACCGCCGACGGGTGCACGGTGTTCACGCGGATGAAGTTCTTGGCCAGCTGGTTGGCGAACAGACGCATCAGTCCGACGACGCCGTGCTTGGCGGCGGTGTAGCCGGCCTGGCCGGGCATCGTGTTCAGGCCCATGCGGTCACGCCGGCAGAGCGCACCCCTCCTGAACATCCCGCGACCGGTTCCGGCTCAGCGCGGTTCGAGCGCCGGCACGAGGAACTGCCGGATCTTGCGCCGGAACCGGTCCAGCACCTCAGGGCTGTCGTCGTCCTGCCCGATGTGGGTGAGTTCGAGTTCGGCGATCCACTCGCACAGCAGCCGGATGTCGACGTATCGGGTCCGAATCTGTGGTCGGTGTTTGCTGGCTCACACCAGAAACTCACCGCGGACACCGAGATTTGTCAAGCGACAAGGCCCGCGACCCGGGCGACCATGACATAGGGCACCGCCGGTCATCCTGTGACGTCGAATCCGATACCGGTGAGCTTCTCGGATTCTTCCCAGAGTCCTTCGCGGCCGGCCTCACGGTTCGCGCGACCGGCGTGGCCGGCCTTCGCCGGCCCACCGCGCACACCGAGCTTGGGGCCGAAGAAGGTACCCGACGGCGCGTCGGAGGTGATCGCCGCCAGCAGGGTGGGCCGCGCGCCGGCGGCCGAGGACTGACCGAGCGGCCGCACGAAGACCTGCATGAGCGGCCCGTACACGCTGCGCGAATGCCCCATCAACTTGGTCCGTGCGATACCCGGGTGGGCGATGAACGACTTCTTCTCCGAGCCCGCCTCGCGAAGACGGTCGGCCAGTTCGAGGCCGAACATCAGATTGGCCATCTTGGAGTCGCCGTAGGCCTGCCAGCGCCGGTAGATGCGTCGCTCCCAGTTGAGATCATCGAGCTTGATGCGGCCGAGCAGATGCATGAACGACGACAGTGTGACCACCCGATCGGAGATCTTGGGCAGCAACAGCGCGGTGAGCGCGAAGTGGCCGAGGTGGTTGGTACCCATCTGCGACTCGAAGCCCTGCGCGGTGCGGCGCAACGGCACCGCCATGATGCCGGCGTTGTTGATCAGGATGTCGGCGGCGTCGACGGAATCGGCGAATCTGCGCACCGAGTCGAGGTCGGCCAGATCGAGTTCGCGCACGGTGGCGGCCGGACCGATCTGCGCGGCCACCTGATCGGCCTTGTCGGTGTTGCGGCAGGCCAGTATGACCTGCGCCCCGCGGGCAGCCAGTGCCTTGGCGGTGTCGGCGCCGAGTCCGCTGTTGGCGCCGGTGATGATCACCGTGCGACCGCTCTGGTCGGGGATATGGGCATCGGGCCATGATTTCCGGGAAGCGGATTTGCGGGAGGCGGATTCCCGGGAGGCGTCTGTCATAGCCGTAGCGTACGGCGCGCCGGACGCAGGATCGACGTCAGGACGTCGGAGATCTTCGGCGGATCGTGTGGCAGGAACTCGACCGGCATGAACAGTTCGGTGGGTTCCTCCCGGCCGCGCACCACCCGGGCGCCCACCGACCGCCAATGCCGCGCCTCGCCGTCGGCCTCACCCACCGCGGACGCATTCGCCAGCACCGAACCGTTCACGGTCTTGGCCAGGTCGGACAGTCGTGCACACTCGTTCACCGGGTCACCGATCACGGTGTACTCGTAACGCCGTTCGGAGCCGATGTTGCCGGCGAAGGTGGTCCCGTAACACACCCCGATCCCCCACTGGATCGGCAGTTCACCACGCAACTGCCGGGCCAGTTCACGGGCCGCGGCCAACGCCGCCGCCGCCGGATTGGGGTGCTCGACGGGCGCACCGAACACCGCGAGCGCGGCATCGCCCTCGAACTTGTTGATCATCCCGTTGTGCCGGCTGACCACCTCGTCGACGATCGTGAAGAACGCGTTGAGCAGTTCGGCGGTCTCGCCCGGATCCTTGTACTCGGCCATCGACGTCGACCCGACGATGTCGACGAACAGCACCCCGACGTCGGCCTTGGTACCTGAGCGGCCCAGTCCCGAGGACATCGCGCGTTCGGCGACGGTGTCGCCGACGTGCCGGGCGAACAGGTCACGCACCCGTTCGCGTTCCTCCAGACCCATGACCAGCTCGTTGAAACCGTGCTGCAGCACACCGATCTCCGACGAGTCGTAGACGGCGACGCGGGCGTCGAAATCACCTCTGTCGACCCGCAGCAATACCTGCCGCAGTTCCATGAGCGGGTCCGAGATCGACCGCGCGACCAGCGACACCACGCGGCTGCCCGCGGTCACCGCTACGAACGCGAGGATGACGGTGGCCCAATCGATGCGACCGTGCGGGCGGGGCAGGATGTCCAGACCGCGCCCGAGATTGAGGATGATCAGCCCGATCAACGGCACCGACGAACTGACCGCCCAGGCGGCGAGCATCCGGGCTCGCACGCCGTGCATCGCGTGGGTGGCGGGGTAGTCGTGCAGCGCCACCACGGCCAGCGGGCGCAACGCCCGCTCGGCGAACAGGAAGGTGAGCGATCCGCTCGACAACGCCGCCAGGGTGAACGCCACCGTCACCCCGAGGATCCGGCCGGCTGTCACATCGTCGGCGACAAGAACGTAGACGCCGACGGCACAGAACCAGGCCGTGACCGTCGCCGCCACCTGGCGGTAGGGCACGTGTTGCACGGCCCTGCGCCGTTCGTGGTCGGCGAGTGAACCGGTACGGAACCAGTGCATCTGCGGACGCAGCATCGCCAGCCCCAGCAACACGTTGAGCGCCAGACCCACGACGACCGCCGCGACGATGGCCGGGAAGTTCGGGGCGCCGATCGTCGAGTCGACGGTGAGCACTCCGCCGTTGTAGGCGAGCTGCACCAGCAGGAAGGTTTCGACGCTGATCGCGGCGTTGCTGACGACGATGACCAGGATCGAGATGGCCGTGGCACGTTTTGCCAGGCGAGTGCGGGTGGCGACGTCGAGGCCACCCCAGTCGACGGCGGGTTCGCCGGTGCCCAGGACGAAGGCCGTGACCTGACGACCGAACGCGAACCTCTGCATCGGGCGCCTGGATGCGGCCCAGCGCGGCGCCACCATGCGCCCTCCTCGCGTGCCCGTTCTTTCACCGACGACCAGTAGTAGGAGCCTACCCAATCGCGTGTCAGCCGAGCGACCTACGCGATAACTGACGGGCGCGTCGCACATATAGCCCGGCCGGTGGCGCCGTCGGGCAGCCACCGGCCGGAATGGTCGGCCGTTGGATCAGGCGCCCTTGCCGGCCTCGATCTCCAGGTTGATGGTGATCTTGTCGCCGACGACCACACCGCCACCTTCGAGCGGCATTTCCAGGTCGACGCCGAAGTCCTTGCGGTTGATCACGGTCGTGGCCTCGAAGCCGGCGATCGGACCCGCGCCCATGCCCGGGTTGACGCCGTTGAACTCCAGCTTGAGGCTGACGCTCTTCGTGACGCCCTTGAGGGTGAAGTCACCGGTGAGCACGTAGTCGTCGCCGTCGGCCTCGACATCGGTGGACACGAAGGTGGCCTTCGGGAAGTTCTCGGCGTCGAAGAAGTCCGCGGAGCGCACGTGGCCGTCGCGCTGGTCGTTGCCGGTGTTGATGGAGGCGACCTCGATCTCGGCCTGCACCGACGGGGTGCCGTCCTCGGCGACGGTGATGGTGCCGGAGAAGGTGTCGAACTTGCCGCGGACCTTGCTCACCATGAGGTGCTTGACGGAGAAGCCGACGGTCGAGTGGACCGGGTCGATGGTCCAGGTGCCGGCGGGGATGGGGGCTTTGACGGTCATTGTGGCGTTTCTCCTTGGCGGGTGGTGAACAGGGACAACAGGATTGGGAACAACCCGATCGGGGGAGGCCAGGATCTTCACGAGCGGGACCGCGGCCTTCACGTATTCTAAACGGACCCTGGTCCGATTTAATTCCCGACTGTGAAAATTCGTCCTGACGATACGGTGGAAGGCGCCCGGCCGTCGAGAGGACACGAGTGCAACCACCCGCCATCACCGTCGAGAACCTGACCAAACGCTTCGGCGCGTTCACTGCCGTCGACAACCTCAGCTTCACCGTCTGCCCGGGCCGGATCACCGGTTTCCTGGGCCCCAACGGATCGGGCAAGACCACCACGCTGCGCATGCTGCTCGGCCTGATGGCCCCGACCTCCGGGCGCGCACTCATCGGCGATACCCCCTACGAGGCCATCGAGCGGCCGGCAGGTGTCGTCGGAGCCGCACTGGAGGCATCGAGTTTCCATCCGGGCCGCACCGGGCTCGGTCACCTGCGGATGCTCGCACCGCAGGTCGGCGTCGACGACGCCCGCTGCCGCGAGATCCTCGACTTCGTCGGACTCACCGACGCGGTCAACCGGCGCGTCGGCGGATATTCGATGGGTATGCGCCAGCGCCTCGGCCTGGCCGCCGCCCTGCTCGGCGATCCGAGGATCGTCATTCTCGACGAGCCGACCAACGGCCTCGACCCGCAGGGCATCGTGTGGATCCGGGAACTGCTGCGCTCCCTGGCAGCACAGGGCCGCACGATCCTCGTGTCCAGTCACGTCCTCGGTGAGGTCCGCAGCACCGTCGACGACGTGGTGGTGATCGGCGGCGGCAGGCTCCTGCACGCGTCGTCGCTGACCGCTTTCGAGGGACTGGCACGGCAGTCGGTGGGCATCCGCACACCGGCACCCGACAAGCTGCTGGCCCTGGCCCAGGAACACCAATGGACCATTTCGCAGGGCCCGGGAGGTTTCCGCATCGACGACGTCGACGCCGCCGTCATCGGTGCCGCCGCCTTCGCCGCGGGCATCGAACTGCATCAACTCACCGACATCGGCGGCGACCTGGAGTCGGTGTTCCTGCAATTGACCGCGGGCACCGACCGCCGGGCCACCCCTGCACCGGAAACCACCCCACCCGGGACCACACAGGCAGGAGCCGTCCGATGAAGACCGCACTACTTGCCGAGTACCGCAAGTTCACCTCCACCCGCATGTGGTGGATCCTGCTGATCGGGCTCATCGCCTATCTCGGGTTCGTCGGGCTGGCGATGGCGTTCTCACTGACCGCGGGCACCGACGAACTCGACGCGACAACCCTCGCCGGCGCACCGCTGGCCCGGTCCATCTACGCCCTCATCTCCCCCATCGGCTACGTGTTCCCGCTGGTCATCGGCTCGCTCGCGGTGACCGCCGAGTTCCGGCACAAGACCATCACCGCGAGCCTGCTGGTGGAGCCGCGACGTGGCGTGCTGCTGGGCGCCAAACTGCTCGCGGGAATCCCGATGGGCCTGATCTACGGCGTCACCGCCACCGCGACCGTCGTGATCGCGGCCGCCCCGCTATTGGCCTGGCGTGGTGACGGGGCGTTCCTCACCGACGGCGCGACCGTCGAGGTGATCGTGTTCTCGGTGATCGTGATGGCGTTGTGGCTGATGATGGGCGTAGCGATCGGCTCGGTGCTGTCGAATCAAGTGGCGGCGATCATCGTGCTGCTGGCGTTCACCCAGTTCGTCGAACCGATCGCCCGGGTCGCGCTCGCCGAGTTCGATTCGACGTCGTCGGTGGCCAAGTTCCTGCCGGGCGCGGCGGCCGACGGCATCATCGGCTCCAGCTTCTACAGCAGCGCCGGCAGCGGCACGGCCATCGAACTGCTGTCGCGTCCGGCGGGTGCGGCGATGATGGTCGCCTACATCGTCGCGCTGGCGCTGATCGGCCGGTTCACCACGTTTAAGCGCGACATCAGCTGACAACCCACGTCATTGCGGCGTCGAACGATTCGCATCCAAACGCGACATCAGCTGACGCTCCCCGCTGCGGATTCGCCGAGCGGCATGTATTTCGGCAAATCCCAACACTCGCGCGTGCGGTCGGCTACCGTTCATCGGCGGCTGCTGCCACAATGACGCACGCCTGGAGGGACTTGAGGATGAGTGGAGAATCGGGTGGCACCGGGGTGGGCCCCGCTGTGCTGTCGCTGGTGACCGGGCAGGTCAAGCGGTTCCTGCCGCGACTACGGGTGGGCAACCTCGACGACCGCGACCCCGACGCGATTCGCGAGATGCTGCCCGGAATGTGGCTGGCCATCAGCGTGTGGTTCCGGCCCGACGTACGTGGGCTGCATCACATTCCGGCCAAGGGCCCGGCACTGATCGTCGGCAACCACACCGGCGGCATCCTTTCGCCGGAGGTGCTGATCAGCCAACTCGCGGTCACCTCGTACTTCGGTGCGCAGCGCCCGTTCTATCAACTCGCCCACCGCATGGTGCTCAACTCGCCGCTCGCCCCGATGCTGCGCAAGTTCGGCACCGTCGAGGCCGACCCGGAGAACGGCCACACCGTCCTCGCCGACGGCGGTCTGCTGCAGGTGTTCCCGGGCGGCGACTACGAGGTGTACCGGCCCACGTCACAATCGGCGCTGGTCGACTTCGACCGCCGCAAGGGCTTCCTGCGGCTGGCCCTCAAACACAATGTGCCGATCGTGCCGCAGGTGACCATCGGCGGTCAGGAAACCGCCCTGTTCCTGGCCCGCGGAGACTCGATCGCCCGCTTCCTCGGTCTCGACCGGACCATGCGCCTGAAGGTGCTGCCGATCGTGCTCTCGGCGCCGTTCGGCGTCACCCTGCCGTTCAGCCCGTTCATTCCGCTGCCGGCCAAGATCACCATCTCTTATCTGCCACCCATCGACCTGCGCGCCACCTACGGCGACGATCCCGATCTCGACAAGGTGTACGACGACGTCGTCGGGCAGATGCAGGACGTGCTGACCGCTCTCCAAGCCGAACGAAAGCTGCCGGTTCTCGGATGAAAATCGAACATCGCGAAGTCATCGCCGCCCCCGTCGACGAGGTGTGGGCGCTGTGCTCGGACCCGGTGGGACTGACCCGGTTCACCGGCTCGCACATGCAGATCGTGGCGCAGGAACCCGACCGCGAACCCGCACTCGACTCCCGCTACCGCGTGTTGATGCAGGTGGGCGGCGCCACGATCGGCGGCAGCGTGATCGTCACCGAGTACACCGAGCCGCGCGAACTCGCCTGGGCCACGTACGGCGGTGTGACACACCGGTTCCGGCTGCGGCTGCGACCCGTCGGCGGTGGTACCTCGCTCACCCTGCGGGTGTCCTACGACGCACCGGGCCTGCTCGGCGCGGTCGCCGACCTGGCCGCCTATCCCAAGGTGTTCTCGGTCCTCAAGGACATGGTCGAACACATCAAGACCGAGGCCGAGGGCGAGATCGGCGCCGCGCCCACCAAATCGGTGCCGCGGCGTATCACCGACGAGGTCGAGTACCTCACCACCCTGACCAAGGCCGGCATCATCGCACCGATGCGGCCGGATCGCCTGGTGCGCATAGGTTTTGCCGCGCGCAACTGGGGGCTGTCACCGGCATCGCTGATCGCGATCGGCGAGGCCCGGCACGGCGACCGCATCGCGATCATCGACGACCAGGGTGCACTGACCTACGCCGAGGCCGACCGGCAGAGCACCTCGATCGCCGCGGGCCTGCGGATGATCGGGGTCAGCGAGGGCGACGCCGTGGCGTTGCTGGCCCGCAATCATCGCGGTTTCGTGCTGGCGATGTCCGCGGTGGCGAAGGCAGGAGCCGATGTGCTGCTGCTCAATACCGGATTCTCCGCCAATCAGATCGCCGAGGTGTGCCGCCGCGAGCAGCCGTCGGCGATCATCTACGACTCCGAGTTCGCCGAACTGGTGTCCGACGCTACCGCCAACCGCAGGGCGATCCTCGCCGACGGCGCGAGCACCGACCTCGAACCCGAACCGACGACGCTGGCCGCCCTGGCCGCGGCTTACCCCAACAGTTCGCCGCCGAGCCCAGGCCACACCAGCAAGATCACCATCCTCACCTCCGGCACCACCGGAACTCCGAAAGGTGCTGCGCGAGGAGCAATCTCGGGCGGCGGCTCAATCCCGACGCTGGAGGCCCCGGCAGCGCTGCTCGACCGCATCCCGCTCAAGACCGGGATGCGGGTGGGTCTGGCCGCACCGGCCTTCCACGCCTGGGGTCTGTCGAATCTGCTTCTCGGGCTTGGCCTGGGCTGCACCTTCGTGTGCGTGCGCAAGTTCGATCCCGAGCAGTGGCTGGCGGCGATCGCCGAGCACGACGTGCAGGCGCTGGCCGTGGTACCGGTGATGCTGCAACGCATGCTGGAGTTGCCCGGTGACGTGCGTCAGCGGTACGACACGTCGTCGCTGACGGTGGTCGCGGCATCGGGATCGGCACTGCCCGGCGACCTTTCGGACCGATGGATGAATGAGTTCGGCGACAATCTGTACAACCTGTACGGCTCCACCGAGGTCGCCAACGCCACCATCGCCACACCCGAGGACATGCGGCGCGCACCCGGAACCGCGGGCAAACCGACCCGCGGCACCACGGTGAAGCTGTTGGACGAGAACAACTCCGAGGTCCCGCAGGGCGAGGTGGGCCGTATCTTCGTCGGCAACTCCCAGCTGTTCGACGGCTATTCCGGCGGCGGCGACAAACAGCGCCGCAACGGCCTGATGGCGACCGGCGACGTGGGCCGTTTCGACGCCGCGGGCAGATTGTTCGTGGTGGGCCGCGACGACGACATGATCGTCTCGGGCGGCGAGAACGTCTTCCCCAAGGAGGTCGAGGACACCATCTCCCGGCATCCGGCGGTCGCCGATGTCGCGGCCATCGGTGTCGACGACGAGAAGTTCGGGCAACGTCTGCGGGCGTTCGTCGTCCTGCGCGACGGCCAGCAGACCACCGCGGATGAACTCAAAGCACTGGTCAAGAGCCAACTCGCCGGCTACAAGGTGCCCCGCGACATCGACTTCATCGATGAGTTGCCCCGCAATGCCACCGGAAAGGTCCTGCGGCGAGAACTGCAGTCGCGTTGACCGCAGTGAATGGAAAACAATTTCAGATCGGTATTTCATCGCTGCGCAATATTAGGGAAGGCTATCTTTCGTAGTGTCCGACTTGGTACTGTTCTAGCCATGAATCCAACAAAGAATTCTGTTCACGGATCCGTTCGGGTGGCGGGCGTGCTCGCGGCCGTCGCCACGGCCGGAACCCTGACCACCGCACTCGCGGCGGACGCGGAGGCCGCCAACTACCGGGACGGCACCTACTCTGCCACCGGCAACTACACCCGTCCGGGCGGACCGGACAAGATCAATGTGACTGTCACACTGAAGAAGAACATCGTCCGGTCCGTCCGCGTCACTCCCGGCTCGTCGCATCCGGTCGCGTCGCGGTTCCAGCGTCTGGCCGCCGGTTCGATCGCCTCTCAGGTCGTCGGTAAGAACATCGACTCGGTCAACGTGGGCAAGACCGCCGGATCGTCGTTGACGCCGAAGGGATTCAACAACGCGATTTCCAAGATCAAATCGCAGGCCCGGCGGTAGTACCGCAAATTGACACACGCCATCACCGCCGATTGGTCTTTTGAATCACTGGGGACGCAATGGATGGTGTCCACACCGGAACCACTGCCACCTGAGTGCACCCACGCGGTCACCGCCGAACTCGACCGCATAGACGTGATGTGGTCGAGGTTCCGCAGCGATTCCACCGTCGGTGAGATGGCCCGCCGCCCTGGGCGGTTCCCGATTCCCGAGTCCGATCAGCCACTGGTGGACTGGTACTGGCGTCTGTACCAGTCCACCGGCGGCGCGGTCTCCCCGTTCGTCGGGCAGGCCCTGGCCGACGCCGGATACGACGCGAGCTATTCGCTGCGTCGAATCGCCGGCATCGCGCCGTGCCCCACCTGGTCCGATGTCATCGAGTCCCACGACGGCGAGTTGGTCACCCGGCTGGCCGCGATCATCGATGTCGGTGCCGCGGGCAAGGGTTTCGCGATCGACCGCGTCGCGGCGATCGTCGCGGAGCAGACCGGAACGTTCATCGTCGACGGGAGCGGCGACATGGTCATCTCGACCGGCGACACGCCGGTGCGGGTCGCTCTGGAACACCCGGCCGACCCCACCAAGGCGATCGGCGTCGCCGAGATGTCTTCCGGCGCCATCTGCGCGTCGGCTAGCAACCGGCGGTCCTGGGCGGATGGGATCGGGGAGTCTGCCGGAACCTGGCATCACATCATCGATCCCAAGACCGGGACACCCACCTGGGACGTCGTCGCCACCTGGGTGATCGCGCCGTCGGCAATGATCGCCGACGGTCTGGCGACGGCGCTGTTCTTCACTCCCGCGGAGGACCTGTATGCCCGATCGGAGGGCCTGGATTTTGATTACGTGCTGATCCGGCACAATGGCCAGGTCGAGTATTCCGATTTTCCCGGGTTGGAGCTGTTCGTATGATTCGGTTTGTACCGCGTGGGCTCACCGCGCATCGGGCGGTTCTGCTGGCGCTGGTGGCGCTGACCGCGTGCGCGTTCTTGGTGGCCGCCACCGACGACGAATTCGGCTACCTGCCCGCCGATCTGTTCAAGTCGCTCGTCACGGTGATCGTCGTGTTCGCGACGGTCAGTTTCGCCGGCGCCGCGATCGTCCAGGTGCCACCGAATTCCGATTCGTGGCTGATCACCGCACTCATCCTGTTCTTCGTGATGCCGGTGGCCACCGACTCCGCGACCTGGAAGACCGCAGCGATCGGGGCTGCTGCCGCGGCGGCGTCGAAGTATGTGCTCGTGTGGCGGCGACGCCTGATCTTCAACCCGGTCGTGGTGGGCGCGATCGTCTGTTATGCCCTGATGTACGCCGATATCGGTGGGCTGATGTTCATCTCGTGGTGGGTGGCCGCCGAGCCGCTGCTCGTCCCGATGCTGGTCATCGGGGCACTGCTGGTGATCGTGCTGCGCATCTGGGAACTGGTCGGGGTGTTTCTGGCGGCGTCGGTGATCACGCTGCTGATCGCCGGGCAGTTCACGGCGGTCCCCGACGCCGGGATGTGGCTCAAGTCGACGCCGGTGCTCTTCCTCGGCACGATCATGCTGCCCGAACCGCTGACGTCGCCGCCCACCCGGATCACGACACTGATCTACGGCGCGCTGGTGGGTGTGCTGTTGCACAGCCAGCTGACGTTCGAGGTGAGTTCGGCCTATGAGTTCTCCTTCGACCCGGAGATCGCCCTGGCGTTCGGCTGCCTGTTCGCGTTCGCGGTCCGGCTGTCGTCTGGGACGGCGCGGCGGATTCCGTTGTCGGCCACCACCGAACCGTCGGCGACGGGCACCTATGTGGTGGCCGCTGAACCTACGGGCGATGCCCCGATGTTCGTTCCCGGGCAGTGGGCCACTCTCAGCGCCCCGAGTTGGTCGATGCCGGTGTGGCACAGTTCGCGACGCGTGTTCTCGTTCTCGTCGGTACCGGGTGCCGATTCGGCCGAATTCTCGTTCACCACCGGCCCGCATCCCTCACCGTTCAAGGCACGTCTGATCAGCGACCAGAAGGCCGCCTTCATCGACAATCAGGCGGCGACTTCGTCGTGAAGCCCGCCGATTTCGCCACCGACCGGATCGTGCTGATCGCGTCGGGAATCGGTATCACCCCGTATATCTCGATGCTGCGCACCTGGCTCGCCGCCGGCACCGATCTGTCACCGGTGGTGCTGGTGCACATGGTGGGCGACGACAGCCGGCGCGTCTATCGCGACGTCCTCGCCGCGGCCGCAGTCCGGGGAGCTCGGGTCGAGATCATCGAGAACCCGGACGCCTCTCCCCAGGCCATCGACCGCATCGTCGATCTGTCCCACGAACTCGCCGCCGCCGGTCCCCCGCCTCGCTACTACATCTCCGGCGTCCCCGGTTTCGTCTCCGCCACCCGCTCGCGCCTGATCCGAGCCCACCGCGACCTCCTGCTGCGCCCCTGGCGAATCCACACCGACTCCTTCACCGGCTACTGATCCGCTCGTAGGTCATCAGCGATACCCCACTGTCGAACGGTGCAGCCGACCGCAGCGCGTACCGGTCGATCACGGGTTGCGCGCCGGATGGTTGGGTTCCGAAGAGCGGCACACCTTTTCCGAGGACGACGGGATACACCTTGAGGTGCAGTTCGTCGATCTCCTCGCGTAGCGCGCCCGCCAGGGTTCCACCACCACACAGCCAGATATCCAGTCCTTCTTCGGCTTTCAGCTCGCGGACGCGTTCAGCCGGATCCGTGCGCACCAGTTCGATAGCAGGATCGTCGACGACGGTCAGCGTGGTGGAGAACACCAGATGCCGCAGGTGCCGGTAGGCATTGGTCACGCCCGCCGCCAACCCGATCTCGTACGTGCCACGTCCTTCGAGCACGGTGTCGAAATGCTGTGGCGCAGTGTCGGTCAGACCGAGCATCGGCCGGATGTGGCTGGGAATCATCTCCGGATATTCGGCGATGAGTGGCACCGCGTGAGCGCCTTCGGGATTGAATACCGTACCGGTGGGATCGCTGTCGGCGGCATCGGAGATGAAGCCGTCGAGTGTGGTCGCGACAAAATAGACAAGTTTTCGCATGAGAGCCCCTCAAGGGTATGAGAATGACGCGCCCACTGTCGGGGCGCGCAATGACCGTGTGATCGGGCTCAGGAGATCATGTCGGCCAACGTACGCCCACGACCGAACAGACGCAAGCACCTTTCGTACCGGCTACAGACTGAGTGCGTCGATGTCTACACTCAGCGGATAGGGCTTTTCGGTGCTGAACACACCCGTATGGTCGGTGCCCACATACCCGTCATCGGTCAGTTCCAATGCGGTCAGGACTCCCAGGTCCCGATCGATGATCCAGTAGTGACCGATACCGGCGTCGGCGTATTCGCTGCGCTTGGTCACCAGGTCGGTACGCCTGGTACCGGGCGAGAGCACCTCAACCACTACCTCGACCTGTGCTGATTCCAACAGCTCTTCGGCGAACTCCGCGCAGATGACGACATCCGGCACGCGTACGGTCGCGGGTGTTGACGAATCGACGACGAGATCGACTTCCGCGAGGGCCTCGACACCGTCAGGAAGCTGAGCCGAGATCTGCGTCACGAGCCGGGAGATCACGCGAGCATGCGACTTTGCCGGTCCGGGTAACACGAAAAGCACGCCCTCCTGCAGTTCGGTTCGCGTATCCTCGTCCTCCCCCAGGGCACGCCAGTCCGCCAGCGACAAGAGCTGCGGGTACGTCTGGGCGACGGTCATGGCGGCCATTCTACGCGCGGACACCCGTCAACGACGCTGGTCGCGTCGACGGCGGGTGTCCGTGGTCCCCTCCGGTCAGGACTTGAATCTGTCTCGCAGGGACTGTTTGGCGTGACCGGGACACCAGTCGGCCGGCGGCACGGTGCGACGGACTTCCTCGATGTGGCTGCCGCAGCCTGTCCAGGTGGTCTTGCCGCAGATGCGGCATCGGATGGGTTGGCACATGTCGTACTTCCTATCAGTATCTCGTCACTATTGTGCGGCCTGCTCCGAAACGAATCCGCGGAACACCTCGTAGGCGCGGGCCCCGTGGATGGTCGCCGGACCGCCGTGCATGAGGAAGGTGACGCCGATGGCCTCCGCGGCCTCCTGTTCGGTGGCCCCGGCTTTGACCGCGGCCTGCCCGTGCGAGGCGATGCATCCGTCACACCCTTCGACGACGCCGATCGCGAAGGCAATGAGTTCCTTGGTTTTCCGGTCGAGCGCACCGTCCTCGAACGCCGCGGCGGCCAGGGCGCCGAAGCCGGCGTACACATCGGGGATCGCCTTGCGCAGGGCCCGATGCTGCGGCCCCAGCTTGCGCAGGGTGTCCGCGCCGGTCTGGTTGTCTGTCGTGTGGTTGCTGAGGGCGCCGACCATGATGAATCTCCTTGACTTGAATGGGGTTTGGTGTCAACCCGAGGTTATGACACGGCGAACGTAGCATCCCCCCAGGGGGTTATGCAAAGATGGTGATCGTCCACGAACGAACCTGCAAGGAGGCCGAACCCCATGACCGCATTCACCCTCGCCCGCACCCTGGACCTGCCCTACGCCCAGGCGGTGACCCAAGTCCGCGACGGCCTCGCCGGCGTCGGCTTCGGAGTGCTCACCGAGATCGACATCGCGGCCACCCTCAAGACCAAACTGGACGTCGACGTCGCCCCGAAGATCATCCTCGGCGCGTGCCGTCCCCAACTCGCCCATCAGGCCCTACAGGCCGACCCCCGCGTCGCCACCCTGCTCCCCTGCAACGTCGTGGTCAGCGCCGACGGCGACGGTTCACTGGTGGAGATCATGGATCCCGGCGTGATGCCGGCCTTCACCGGCACCGCCGAACTGGAGGTGGTGGCCACCGAGGCCCGTACACTGCTCGCGTCGATGCTCGACAACCTGCAAGGAGTCACCGCGTGAAGATCCCCACCGACGACACCAAACCCATCGTCACCCGCCTCAAACGCGCCCACGGCCACCTCGCCACAGTGATCCGCATGCTCGAAGAAGGCCAGGACTGCGAAGACGTCCTCACCCAGCTAGCCGCCGTCAACAAGGCCCTCGGCCGCAGCGGCTACGCCCTCGTCGCGACGGGCCTCCAACACTGCATCGCCACAGAAGGCCCCGAAAACGTAGACACCAAGAAACTAGAAAAACTCTTCCTAGCCCTAGCCTGAATACCCACACTATGTGGTGGATCGGTGCGCTATACGAGCACCGATCCACCACATAAGCCGCCTGGGGAGGTGCCGCCGCATCGTGTCTTGCGGGCGCCCGGCCGCACACACGTGCAATAACATCGGCGCGCCGGCGCTCCCGAACCCATTGCCACCCAAGGGTGTAGCCCAAAGGGACGAACTTCGCGACGATCCCACGAAAATTTCCGCAACGACGGGTGAAGGTCCAACAAATCTGCCTATCCTGACATCACCGACATCTCGCCGACGTTGCTTCGGAAAGGAGAATCGCCGATGGCGATCGACTACTCACGACGGAAGCCCCCCCCCGACGCTAAATAGGCTGCAGCAATCGCTGGCAGGCACAGATCCGACGACGCAAACCGGTCCGACTCAGGAACCCGACTGGCTTCAAATTGCCTTGGACCACGGCAAAACAGGAAACGTATCGCAGTCCAACGACGCCGCACGCAAGGCGACCGCACAGCTGCCCGATAGCCCCATTGCGTGGCATGTTCGCGGGTTGAGCTCGTTCCATCTCGACGACAATGCTGACGCCGAGTTCGCACTGGGCGAGGCCATTCGTCTCGATCCCAATGAAGCGAGCAGCCATGACGATCTCGGCGACGTCTACCTCGCCAACGAGCAGGCAGAGCGCGCACTCGCTGAGTATTCTCGAGCCGCAAAACTGGATCCGGGCAACGCACACTACTCGGCATCCGTCGGATGTGCCGAGGCTATGCTCGGCAACATCAATAAGGGGCACGACCTCCTCAAGGCAGCCCACGAGAAGCAGCCGGATGACGACGGTATCCGGGAAATGTATGCCCAGGTTCTTCTGGACATGATCGTCGAAAGTTGGTCTACGAACGAAGACGCCGGCACGAAACTCATCCTCTCGGAGAAGCAGCTCAACTATGGAAAAGAAAAGTTGGCCTTCATCGATACCCTTGGCGTCACAACGATCGACGACGACGTCGCTATCGTACGACAAGACTTGGAGCAAGCCGAACGGGTCAGGTTCTGGTCTAGCAAAGGCTTTTGGCTCCTCATCAAGTGGGTGACGGTCGGTATCCTCTTGACAGTACTCGGTTCATTCATCGAACCGGCGGCCATGGGAGGTTTCGCATTGGCTCTAGTCATAGGTTCCGCCGTACTCACCTACTGGTACCGGATTCCTGGTTGGAAATACAATCGGAGGATCGCATCGTCCCACGTTCGCAAGACCGGTCTCCAGTAGTCGGGGTCGGCATCAACTCAGAAAGAAATCACACCTGCCTCGGGTAGATAATATCCGGGCTCAATATAGGCGACGCTATTTCACCCGACGAACAACTTCGGAAAATCATCTCCGCCGCGAAAGGAACTCATATCATGAGCTATTATCAGAATTGCACCCATTGCCACAAGCCCACCCTCGAGTGCCAGAAGTGCCACGGCAAAGGAAGCGGCTCAGGCATGTTCAACGGCAACCAGCCCTGCAGCTACTGCAGCAAAGGAGCCGTTTGTCGAACCCATGGCAAACACTGGGAGTGACGTGCGTGGAGTGCGACCGCATTGAGCGCATCGGGCATGCGCCCCAGCGTCGGCACGTCACCGACCGCTCGATCCATGGTGATGCGAAGCGAATCCGATGTGTATCAGATTTGGCGGCCGAAGCCACAGCGGAGTTCAAACGATCGAGCAAGACGGAACTCAACCTCGGTACGTTGAGTTCCGTCTTGCTCGCACCGCCCGAGCAGGATGTCAGCCCGTTCGGGCATTCTGTCAATACCGCTATAGGCATCGACGACGACCTGATCACGGGCCGCGACTACAACCCGCCGATAT